>NZ_JBWOMN010000103.1:0-13185 GCF_056449545.1 Oceanicella sp.
CCATGGGCGCCTGCGCCGGCGGTCAGTTCGCGTCGCGGCGGCTCAATACACGTAATCGAGCGCCCGCGCGTTCATCTGTCCGTTGTCGGCATAGGGCATGTAGCCCGCCACAAGCGCCCGGTAGTCGAGGAAGCTCCCGGTGATGCGGCGCACCAGTTCGTCGTCATCGGCGCGCAGATCGGCCATCACCTCGCCCGCGGCGTTGCCCATGGCCAGCACGATTTCCGCGGGCAGCTCGCGCACCTGCACGCCCTGCTCGGCCACCAGCTTGCGCAACGCCATGGCGTGCTTGGTGGTGTATTCGGTCCAGACCGGGTTGTAGAGGCTCTCGCAGGCCATGGCCACGGCCTGCTTCAGGTTGGCGGGCAGTTCGCCGTAGACATCGGCGTTGACGCCGCATTCCTCGGCCGAGGAGGGCTCGCCCACGCCGGGCCAGTAATAATTCTTGGCGGTCTGGTAGAAGCCCAGCGCGCTGTCGGTCCACGGCCCGATGAATTCGCCCGCGTCCAGCGCCCCCGACTGCAGCGCCTGGAACATGTCGCGCCCGCCCATGGCCTGCACCGCCATGCCAAGCTTGGCGCACATCTCCGACGCCAGTCCCGTGGTGCGAAACCGCAGCCCCTTGAGGTCATCGACCGTGTGGATCTCGTCGCGGAACCAGCCCGCCCATTGCGGCCCGGAATTGCCGCACAGGAACGGCTTCAGGTTGAAGCGCCCGTACATCTCGTCATACAGCGCCTGCCCGCCGCCATGGGCCAGCCAGCCGAACTGTTCATCGGCGCGCAACCCGAAAGGCTGCGAGCCGAACAGCAGGATTCCCTTGGATTTCGAACCCCAATAGGCGGGGACCGCGTGATACAGCTCCGCCGTGCCCTGCCCCACCGCGTCGAACACGCCACGCCCGGGCACCAGTTCGCCGGCGGCGAACAGCTTCACCTCGATCTCGCCGCCCGACAGCGCGGTGATGCGGTCGGCCAGCATCTGCGCCGCGACCCCCGGCCCCGGCAGGTTCTTGGGCCATGCGGTGACCATTTTCCATTTGCGCACGCTGGCCGCGATCGCGGGGGCGGCCAGCGGCGTCGCCGCGGCGCCGATGGCGGCGGTGGTCAGGAAATCTCTGCGGTTCATTCTGGTTCTCCCGGTTCTGTCGCGCTCATGCCGCAGCGGATGGCGGCGCGTTGTCATGGGCCCGCGCCCAACGCGCGACGGGCGTCGCGGCGGGCGGTCAGGCACGGCGAAACCTGTTATGTGCATACATAAAAGTCAAGCGAGTCTTTGCCCCGCCCGCGCGCCGGTTTCAGCCCCGGCGCGGGCGGGGGTTCGGCCCCCTGGCGCGCGATCACGCGAAAGCGACCCCGGATTCGTTCGCAAGACGCTACCAAAGCGCGCCGGATTTAGGCATAGTTCAGCGGATTGTCGGGAACGGGATTTCAATGGGATGACACGAGCGACATCACGACTCCGCGCCGAATCGCCGCCAGGCGAGGGCCAGGCCGCCCGATCCGGCCGCGCCGCGCGCCGCCAGGGAGGCCCGAAACCATGATGACCATCGGGCAGATCCAGCTCGCCGAGCTTGACGCGCTGGCCGACGCGCGTTTCCGCCGTCGGCTCTGCGCGCTGCTCGAAGACCTGCGCCCCGAAACGGCCGCGCGGCTGCGCGCCGACTACGAACCCGACCCGGATGACGGCGAGACCGGCGACCGGGCCGCCGCCGCCGAACCGCCGCAGGATCGCTTCGAACGCTTCGTCGCCGACTGCCTCGACGCCGCCGATCAGGCCGAGATCGACGAGCCCGGCGACCTCGCCGCCTTCGCCGCGCTGATGCTGGAGCTGGAGCGCACCGGCGACGCGCAGCAGGCGTTCTTCGATTATCTGGGGATGGCGCTGGAACGCGAGACCGCCAGCGGCGCCGTGCGCCTGCGCCTCGCCGAGGTCCGGCTGGCGGCGCTGGCGGAACGCGGCCCGGAGGCGGCCGAAATCCGCGATCTGGCGCTGGCGGCGCGAAAGGGCATGGCATGAGCGCGAAGAACCTGTTCAAGCGGCTGAAATCGCGCTCGGCGGACCGCAAGCGCGAAAAGCTGGGCAAGGCGACCCAGACCTGCCCGCGCAAGAAGGGCGACATCCTCATCGGCGTCTATCGGCTGGACACGTTCGAGCCGCTTCAGGGCATGAATGTCAGCGTCACCGGTCCCGGCGGCGGGGTCAGATCCACCGACAAGATGGGCATCGCCGAATACCTGGACCAGACGCCGGGGGCCTATCGCTACGACGTCGATTACGCCGGATCGAAATACAGCGACGATCTTTACACCAGCGAATCGGGCGATTTCGGGCTGGCCGGCGGCGCCATCGCCACCGAGACATCCGGCGTGCAGCCCAGCGGCAAGCTCAAGGTGGAGCTGCGGCTGGAAACCGAGGATGGCGGCGAGGGCGCGCTGGTGGACCCGGCGCACATCCTGGCGCTGTTCGGCGGCGGCGACGAGGCGGTCGGCGTCAATGACGCGCTGTTTTCCCGCGTGCAGGCGGGCGAACATGTCGCCGAGGCCACCCTGCGCGACGACGCCCCCTACATGAAGACCTCCGCGCGCGCCAAGCCGGTGACGGTGGTCGAAGGCAAGACCGCGCGGGCGGTGATCCTGGTTCAGGAAAAGACCTGGATCGAGGTCAAGGTGCGCGACATGTCCGAACGCAAGAACCTGGCGCGCTGCGTCGTGGATCTGGACTTCGTCAAGGCCGCGCCGGCGGCGCTGGTCACCGGCCGCGACGGCCTGGTGCGCCATGAACTGCCCAAGATCGGCGACGAATGCACCCTGAAATCGGTCACCGCCCCCGGCGACGAGATCTACGAATTCATCGAGATCGTCTGATCTGCGGCTTGCGCGGAACCGGCGGCGCCCGGCGAACGCCCACCTGCCCCGGGGTCGCGGCGGGCCGGATCGGCCGCCGCGCCGGATCGGCGGCTGGGCGCAATGGGCTGGGCGCAATGGGCTGGGCGCGATCAAGATCCGCTGCGCCGCCCCCGCCCGTATCCGGCACTTGACGCCAGCGGCGACGCGCGCCGCATCCCCGGACTTGTGCAGATTTCCTCGTCATGCTCATATCGGCGGACAAATGCGAAACGACAGTTCGCAAATCATATCTGACCGGGAGGAAGACGCATGCATGTCAAACGGATGTTCGCGGGACTGGCGATCGCCGCCGCGCTGGCCGCGCCCGCGGCGGCGCTGGAACTGCCCAAGCAGCTGACCTGGACCGCCTACGGCACCGGCTCGGCAGGCTACAACCAGTCGGTGGCCATCGGCGCCGCGCTGCAGGAGGCGACGGGAACCAACCTGCGCGTGCTGCCCGGCAAGAACGACGTGGCGCGCACCGAACCGCTGCGCCAGGGCAAGGTGCAGTTTTCCGCCACCGGGGTCGGCGGGTCTTTCATGGCGCAGGAGGGCGTGTTCGTCTTCGGCAAGCAAAGCTGGGGCCCGCAGCCGATCCGGGTGCTGATCGCCAACAACGGCGGCGCGGTGGGGCTCGCGGTCGGGGTCGCGGGCGACATTGGCGTCAAGACATACGCCGATCTGCGCGGCAAGCGCGTGGCCTGGGTGAAAGGCGCCCCGGCGCTCAACGTCAACGTCACGGCGTTTCTGGCCTATGCCGGGCTGACCTGGGACGACGTGGAAAAGGTCACCTTCGGCGGCTTTGGCGACAGCTGGAAGGGTCTGGTGAACGGCCAGGTCGATGCGGTGTTCGCCTCGACCAATTCCGGCCGCGCCTACGAGGCCGCGGCCTCGCCGCGCGGGCTGGTCTGGCCGCCGATCGACCCGGACAATGCCGAAGGGCTGGCCCGCATGGCGGAAATCGCGCCCTTCTTCGCCACCATGAACGCCACGGTGGGGGCCACCATCGACGGCACGGGCGGCACGCCCACGGCGGGCTACGCCTACCCGGTGCTCGCCACCATGGTCGGCCAGGACGAGGCGCTGGTCTACAACATGACCAAGGCCATGGTGGACCTGTTCGACAGCTACAAGGACAAGGCCCCGGGGATCAACGGCTGGGCGCTGGCGAAGCAGGATTTCGAATGGGTGGCCCCCTATCATGACGGCGCGATCCGCTACTATCGCGAGGTCGGCGCCTGGACCGACGCGGCGCAGGCCCATAACGACAAGCTGATCGCCCGGCAGGCGGCGCTCGCCGCGGCGTGGGAGGCCCTCAAGGCCGAGACCCCCGCCGATTGGGAGGCCGCCTGGAGCGTCAAGCGCAAGGAAGCCCTGAAAGCCGGCGGCTTCGAAGTGGTGTTCTGACCTGACCGGCGCCTGTCGGCGTCGATGCACGGGCGATCGCCGTCCGACGCGACGCCGCCAAGCGCCCGCCGCCCTCGCAGCAGCCGCGCCGCCGGACGCAGTCCGGCCGGCGCTCTGCAATGAAAATTCCGCCCCCCTCGCCCCATCCCGCCGCCCCATCCCGCCGCCCCATCCCGCCCCACCCCGCCGCCCCATCGGCCGGCGTCGCGCCCCCCCTGCACGAGACACCTCGCCATGCCCCGGACCGCCCCCCGCCAGACGGTTGAAATCGTCGAGGCCGCGCCCCGCGCGCCGCTGCCCCCCGCGGCGCGCGCCGTTGTCGCCGTCATGACGCTTCTGGCGGTGGCGCTCAGCATCCATCAGCTGTTCAACCTGCAACTATTCGGGGTGGTGTTGATCGAGGGGCGGTATCTGTACATCCTCGGCGGATTGTTCCTGGCGCTGGCCTTTCTGGTCTTTCCGCTCGATCGGGCCAAAGGCCCGGCCTGGCCCGACTGGCTGCTGTTCGCCGCGGCGCTGGCCACCGCCGCCTATTTCGCCGCCACCGCCGAAACCAGTCTCGAAATGGGCTGGGAATACGCCGCCCCGGACGCCGCCCGCTACGCCTCGATTCTGTTCTACGCGCTGATCCTCGAGGCCACGCGCCGCGCCGGCGGGCTGGTGCTGTTCCTGATCGTGTTCGCGTTTTCGCTGTATCCGACGGTGGCCGACGTGATGCCGGACCCGCTGTCGGGCTACGCCTCGCCGTTCTGGGATCTGGCGGCCTATCACATGATCTCGTCGGAAAGCTCCTTCGGCATCCCCATGCGCGCCTTCGGCAACCTGGTGATCGGCTTCATCGTCTTCGGCGCGGTGCTTCAGCAGACCGGCGGCGGGCAGTTCTTCAACGACCTGGCGCTGGCGCTGGTCGGGCGCTACCGGGGCGGCGCCGCCAAGGTGGCGATCTTCGCCAGCGGCTTCATGGGGTCCATGTCCGGCTCGGTGATCTCCAACGTGCTGACCACCGGGGCGGTGTCGATCCCGGCGATGAAGCGCACCGGCTTCTCGGCCCGCTACGCGGCGGCGACCGAGGCCTGCGCCTCGACCGGCGGCGTGCTGATGCCGCCGATCATGGGCGCCACCGCCTTCGTCATGGCCTCGTTCCTGTCGCGCCCCTATGTGGAGATCGCCATCGCCGCCGCGATCCCCTCGCTGCTGTTCTATTTCGGCCTGTTCGTGCAGATCGACGCCTATGCGGCCAAGCGCGGCCTGAAAGGGTTGGAGCGCGATGAGGTCCCTTCGCTGCGCGCCGCGCTGGCCGAGGGCTGGCCCTATCTCGCGGTGTTCGCGGTGCTGATCTTCCTGATGGTGGCGCTGCGCATGGACACGCTGGCGCCCTTCTACGCCACCGCGCTGCTGCTGGTCATCAACCAGTTCAAGCGCCGCCACCGCTTCACCCTGCGCTCCGCCGCCGATCTGATCATCGGCGTGGGGCGGGCCTTGGCGGAGCTCACGGCGGTGCTCATGGGGGTGGGGCTGATCGTCGGGGCGTTCTCGGCCACCGGGCTGGCGGGCACGCTGGTCAACGAGCTGATCTTCCTGGCCGGGGATTCGATCCTGGCGCTGCTGCTGATGGGCGCGCTCACCGCCTTCATCTTCGGCATGGGGATGACGGTCACCGCCTGCTACATCTTCCTGGCCGTGGTGCTGGCGCCCGCGCTGGTGCAGGCGGGGCTGAACGTGCTCGCCGTGCATCTGTTCATCCTCTACTGGGGGATGGTGAGCTATATAACTCCGCCGGTGGCGCTGGGGGCCTTCGCCGCCGCCACCATGGCCGGCGCCGGCCCCATGCGCACCGGGCTGGAGGCCATGCGCCTTGGCGGGGTGATCTACGTGGCGCCGTTCTTCTTCGTGCTCAACCCGGCGCTGGTGGGCGAGGCCCCGGCCTGGGAGGTGGCGCTGACGCTGAGCGCCGCGCTCATCGGCATATGGCTGATCTCCTCGGCGCTGCAAGGGCATGTGAGCCTGGTCGGCGGGCTCGGCGCCGGCGCGGCGGCGATGACGCTGCGGGTGCTGCTGGGGCTCGGGGGGCTGGCGCTTGCGGCGCCCGGCGGCGGCGAGCTTGGCCTGTCCCACGGCGCGCTGATCGCCATCGGCGCCGCGCTGGCCGCCCCGGCGCTGATGGCGGCGCGGCGGCGCGGCGCGGCGCAGCCCGCCTGAGCGCAGAGTCACGGAGACCGACATGCCCTTCGCCCCCCTGCGCCCGGTGCGCGACCTCGCCGATGTGCGCGCCATCGAAGCGACGCCGCTGGCCGAGGCCTGCCCGGCCCGATCCACCTACGATATCTTCGTCGAAAGCGCCCGCGCCTTCGGCGACGCCCCGGCGCTCGCCTTCCTGCGAAGCGGCGACCCGGACGACGCCCCGATCCGCTGGAGCTACGCCGCGCTGCTGGCCAACATCACCCGCGCCGCCAACGCCTTTCATGCGCTCGGGGTCCGTCCCGGCGACGCGGTCGCCTTCCTGCTGCCCGGCTGTCTGGAGGCGCATCTGGCGCTCTGGGGCGGCGAGGCGGCGGGGATCACCCAGCCGCTGAACCCGCTGCTGAGCGAGGACCGCCTCGCCGAATTGCTGCGCGCGGGAAACGCCAGGCTGCTGATCGCCTGGGGCGAGGACGCCGAGGCCGGCTACTGGACCAAGGCCGAGGCGCTTGCGCAAGACGTCGAGACCATCACCCGGCTGATCCGCGTCAGCCCCTCGCAAGCCCTTGGCGGCGCGCCCGAAACGCCCCCGGCCGGCGTTCTCGATCTGCACGCGCTGATCGCCGCGCAGCCCGGCGACCGGCTGGTCAGCGGGCGCAACATCCTGCCCAGCGACACGGCGGCGTATTTTCACACCGGCGGCACCACCGGCGCGCCGAAACTGGCGCGCCACACCCATGCCGGGCAGGTGTTTTCGGCCTGGGGCGCGGTGCAGATGCAGGGCGCGAAGCCCGGCGACGTGGCCATCAACGGCTATCCGCTGTTCCATGTCGCCGGGGTGCTGCCCGGCTCGCTGGCCTCGCTGTCTGCCGGGGTGGAGATGGTGATCCCCACCACCACGCTGCTGCGCAACCGCGAGGTGATGCGCAATTACTGGCGGCTGGTGGAACGCCACCGCGCCGCCACCCTGTCGGCGGTGCCCACGGTGCTGGCCGCGCTTGCCAACGTGCCGCTGGACGGGGCCGACATATCCTCGATCCGCTACTGCCGCACCGGCGCCGCGCCGCTGCCCCGGGAACTGGCCGAACGCTTTGAACGCATCACCGGGCTGCATGTGCATGAAAGCCTCGGCATGACCGAGATGCACGGGATCTCCACCATCCGCCCGCCCGGCGTGCGCGCCCCCGCGGGCTGCGTCGGCCTGCCGCTGCCCCATGCCCGCCTGCGCATCGCCCGCATCGACGCCGAAGGCCGCGCCACGCGCCACGAGGTCGCGCCGGGCGAGCCCGGCATGATCCTGTTCAAATCCCCCAACGTCTTCCCAGGCTATCTCGACGAGGCCGCCAATGCCGGGGTTTTCGACCCCGAGGGCTGGCTGATCACCGGCGACGTGGGCCGGGTCGACGATCTGGGCATGCTGCACCTCACCGGGCGCGCCAAGGACCTGATCATCCGCTCGGGCCACAATATCGACCCGCGCAGCATCGAGGAGCCCCTGACCGCCCACCCGAAAGTGCAGATCGCCGCCGCCGTGGGCGCGCCGGACGCCTATGCCGGCGAAGTCCCGGTGGCCTTCGCGACCCTGGAACCCGGCGCCGACATCACCGAGGCCGCGCTGCTCGACTGGCTGCGCGACGCCGTGGACGAGCCCCCCGCGCGGCCCCGCTGGCTGGCGATCCTGCCCGAAATGCCGGTGACCAACGTCGGAAAGATCTTCAAGCCCGAACTGCGCCGCCTGGCGCTGGAACGGGTGATCCGCGACGCGCTGGCCGGGATCGCCGCGGCGCGGGGCGTCGCCCCCCCGGGCTTCACGGTGTCGGGCGACAACATGGTCGCCCTGCACGCCGGTCAGCCGCTGCGGGGCGACCTCGCCGCGTTCCTCGACGCCCTGCCGACAAGAACCGGGCTCGCGCCCGGTGGCGACGTGCCGTAGGGCGGATCCCGATCCGCCATTGGCGGCCTCACGACCGGCGCCGCAGCGGCGTCATGCACCAGATCCCGAACGCCGGGCCCAGCGCCAGCGAGGCCAGCACCAGCGGCCAGCCGAACGCCGCCGCCGCCATTGGCGTCACCTGCACCGTCACCGTGGTCAGCGCGAAACCGAGCGCCGTCTGGAACGTCATCAGGCTGCCCGCCGCCTCCGCCGGGGCGTAATCGGCGATCAGCGCCGAGAACTGCGCGCTGTCCGGGATCACCGACGCGCCCCAGACCAGCGCGATCGCCGCCACCAGCCAGACCGGCCCGCCAAACGCCGCCCCCGCCGCCAATGCCGAGGCGCCGCTGATCGCCATGGCCCAGATGGTCAGCTCCGCCTTGCCGATGCGATCCGCGATCCAGCCCGCCGCGCCGCAGACCAGCGCGCCGATTCCGATGGCGGCGAAGGCGGTGAGCCGCGCCGCGCTCTCCGCCGCCTCGCCCGGCATCCGCGCGGCGTAGGAAACCCCGACGGCGGCGCCGATCCAGCTCCACATCGCGTAAAGTTCCCACATATGGCCGAGATAGCCGCCATAGGCGGCGCGGATCCGCCGGTCGCGCCAGGCCAGCGTCACCACGCGCGGATCGAACGCCGCGGCGCGGGCGTGATGCGGGCCGGTGGCCGAAAACATGACCAAGGCCCCGCCCAGCGCCGCCAGCCCCGAGGCGGCGATCACCGTCGCCCGCCATTGCGCGCCGCCCAGCCAGGCCAGCAGATGCGGCGCGGCGGAACCCAGCGTCAGCCCGCCCACCAGCAGCCCCACCAGCAAGCCCCGGTCGCGCACCCCCCAGCCCACGGCGATCTTCATGCCCACGGGATAGACCCCTGCCAGACAGGCCCCGGTGACGAAACGCAGCGCCAGGGCGGCGCTCCCGCCCAGCGGCGCCCATAGCAGCGCCAGATTGGCCAGCGCCGCCAGCAGGGCGCTGATCGCGAACACCCGGCGCGGTTCGAACCGGTCGGCGAGCCCCATGACCGCCGCGCCGAGCGCCCCGACCACGAACCCCGCCTGCACCGCCGCCGACAGCGCCGCGCGCGCAAAACCCGGGATCGGCGCCTCGCGCGCCATGTCCGCGACCACCGCGGCGGACACGAACCACAGGCTCAGCACCGCGATTTCCGCGAGGATCAGCAGCAGGACGGCGCGGGTTTTCATCGCCCCGCGACCTTGCGACGGGTCGCTCACGGCGCGGCGGCGGCGATCGCGACCTGAAACTCGCGCTTCAGCAAGGCGATGTCCTCGACCCCGACCGAGACCCGGAAGAACCCCTCGGTGACGCCCAGCGCCGCGCGCGCCGCCGCGCTCAGCCCGCGATGCGACGACGACGCCGGATGCGACAGCGTGGTTCCCACATCCCCCAAGGTCGGCGCGAACGCGATGTGATCGGCGGCGGCGATCAGCGCGTTGGCCTGCGCCCGCCCGCCCTTCAGCCGGAAGCTCAGCATGTTGGCGCAATTGTCGCCCAGCAGCGCCCCGGCGCGGTTGTGGTCCGGGTGATCGGCGCGGCCCGGATAGATCACCGCCGCGACCCCCGCCAGCCCGGCCAGATGATCGGCGAGTTCGGCGGCGTTGGCCTGCGCGCGCTCGAATCGCAGGTCGAAGGTATGCAGCCCCCGTTCCGCCAGCCAGCAATCGAACGGGCTCGGCGTCAGCCCCCAGGTCATGGCCGCGTCGCGTATGGCGCGCGCATGCGCCGGGTCGCGCGCCGCCACATAGCCCAGCATGGCGTCGGAATGCCCGGCCAGCAGCTTGGTCACCGAGTGAATGACGAAATCCGCGCCGTGCTCGAACGGCCGGTAGGCGCGCGGCGTCGTGAAGGTGTTGTCCACCGCCAGCAGCACGCCGCGCGCGCGCGCAATGGCGGCGATCGCCGGCATGTCGGCGACGCGCAGGGTGGGGTTGGACACCACCTCGACCAGCATCAGCCGGGTCTCGGGGCGGATCGCCGCCTCGATCGCGGCGGCGTCGGTCGGATCGGCGAGCGAGGTCGCGATCCCCAGGCGCGGCAGATCCTGGTTCAGCATCCTGAGCGAACGCCCGTAAAGCTGATCGCCGCCGAGCACGTGATCGCCGGCCTTCAGCAGCCCCAGAACCAGCGCCGAGACCGCCGCCATGCCCGAGCCGGTGACGACGCCGTCGCGCGCGCCCTCCATCCAGTCGATCTTGTCCGCCAGCACCGCGGCGTTGGGGTGGCCCTCGCGCGAATAGGCAAAGCCCGGCGCGCGCCCCTCGTACATCGCGTCGAGATCGTCCGCGGACCCGGTGCGGTAGACCACCGAGGGGTTGAGCGGCGTGACCAGCGGGCGGGAGATCGACTCCGGCGCCGCGCCGCGCCGGGTGACGGAGCGATGCGATCGCGTCATGCGGGATCCCCTGTTGATGCGCCCAGACCCCTGATCGGACCCCTGATCGGGCCCCTGACCGGGTCCGGTCGCGGCGCAATGGCGGTCACGACGGCGTCGGCCCGTCGGGGTCATCCCCGCGCCCCATGACCCAGGCGACCAGCAATTCGTAAAACACCGACAGCACGATCGGCCCCAGAAACAGCCCGATCAACCCATGCGCCAGCGTGCCGCCGATGACGCCGATGAGGATCACCAGCATCGGCGTGCTCAGCCCCTTGGCCATGACGATGGGCTTCAGCACGTTGTCGCACAGGGTGACCGGAACCATGTAGAGCGTGAACAGCAGCGCGGCCGTCGTGTCCATGGCGCTCCAGGCCCAGATGATCACCGGGAACAGCGCGATCCCCGGCCCCACCTGGATGATGCCCAGGATCAGCGCCGCCATGGCGATCATCCCGGCGCCCGGCACGCCCGCGACCATCAGCCCGATCCCCGCCAGCGCCGCCTGCAGCAGCGAGATGCCGATCACGCCGCGCGACACGTTGCGGATGGTGGCCCCGGCCAGCTGCACGAATGCGCGCCCGCGGGCCCCGGCGATGCGCTCGGCGGCGTGGCCCGCGGCCAGCGCCATGGCCGGGCCGCGCCCGTAGATGAACCCTGCGATGACGATCGACGCCGCGAATCCGAGGATGCCGCTTCCGAGTCCGGCCACCGACCCCGCCACCGACCCCGCCAGCGCGCCGGTTTGCCTGAGGATCAGCGCCGCGTTGTCACGCAGCAGCGCCGACAGGTTGCTCGACGCCTCGCTCCACACCGCAAAGACCCGTGCGCCGATCAGCGGCCAGTCACGCACCGATTCCGGCGGCGGCGGCGCGACGAGGGTCCCGCTCCTGAGCCCGGCGGCGAAGGTCTGCGCGGTGTCGATCAGGCTCGCCGACAGCGCCACCGCCGGCCCGAGAATCAGCCCCAGCCCGGCCAGCGTGATCAGCAGCGATGCAAGGCCGCCGCGCCCGCCCAGCCGCGCGCTCAGCCAGGCGTGGACCGGGTAGACCGCGACCGCGAGGATCACCGCCCAGACCGTCAGCACCACGAAGGGGGCGATCAGCAGCCCGGCCCAATAGGCCAGCAGCGCCAGGAATGTCAGGCGGATGGCCGTGTCGATGACAAGGGTCTCCAGCACGGCGTTTTCTGGCGTCTTCGATGCGTCGGCGGTCACGTGGCGGTCCTTTCGGCTGACGATGGGGCGCATGGCGGCCCGCCGCGCAGGGTAGCAAGCATTCACGGGCGTTGGAAAGGCGGCGCGGCAGGCGGACATTGCAAGGCCCGGCGCCAGTCGATAGCATCCGGGTTCTGCAACCGGGCGGCGAATCCCGGCGTCATGTCCGAACCCGGGGGCCATTGCCCGAACCCGGAGGGCCGCCGGCAAGCCGGCCGCCGTCGAGCGAGGTCACGCGAATGAAAGCCTTCACCTGCGCCGCCGGCCTGCTGATCGCGGCGCTTGCGCCATGGTCGGCGGCCGCGCAGGCCCCCGAAATCGACCCGAGGGCGGTCGAGATCGTCACCGCCGCCGCCGGCTTCATCGCCGGGCAGCCGCGCATCGCGCTGGACTGGTCGGTGGAATACGACGAGGTGATCCGGGGCCGCGAAAAGATCACCCATCTGCGCAGCGGCCGCAACCTGCTGGCGCGCGGCGAGGGGTTTTACGCCTATGCCGAGGACGGGCGCGCCACGCGCGAATACTTCTTCGACGGCGCGCAGGTCACCATCGCCATCGACGATGCCGGCGCCTACGCCTCCGCCCCCTTCGCGGGCAGTTTCGAGGCCATGGTCGACCGGCTTGGCGAGGTCTACGGCCTGGCCATCCCGATCTGGGAAATGCTGAGCGCCAAATCGCCCGAGGACCTGCTCGACGGCGTCGAGGCCGCGGCCTATCTCGGCATCGTGCGGGTGGACGGGCGCCCGGCGCATCACCTCGCCTTCGCCACCGAGGATCAGGACTGGCAGATCTGGGTGTCGACCGACGCGCAGGCCCCGACGCCGCTGCTGCTGATCGGCACGAATCCCTATGCGCAGGGCTGGCCGCAATACCGCGCCCGCTTCCTCGCCTGGGATTTCGCGCCCGAGATCCCGCCGGACCGGTTCGCCTTCGCGCCCGGCGACGGCGACATCCGCATGGCCTGGCCGCAGACGGCGGCGGGCCTCGGGGCGCCGCCCGTTTCGGCAACGCAGTGAAGGGCGGATGACATGAAAAGACTGTTGATCGGATTTCTCGTCATCGCCGTGGTCGTCGGGACCTCGCCCGAAAGCCTGATCCGGCTGGATCCGGAACTGAGCGCCGCCGACGCCAAGCGCGGCGGGCGCGGCGGCGGCTATCGCGGCGGCGGCGGGCGC
>NZ_JBWOMN010000104.1:0-17681 GCF_056449545.1 Oceanicella sp.
ACGCGTCGCTCGGCGCGGTGGGCGCCGGGCGCGGGGCCGCGGCGGGGGCGCTGAAGGGCGGGCTGGGCGCCGTCTCGCTGGCGCTGGAGCCCGGGGTGACGGTCGCCGCCATGGTCGCCGCCAACCCGGTGGGCTCGGTCTGCATGCCGGGCCAGCGCTGTTTCTGGGCCTGGCCTTTCGAGATCGACGGCGAATTCGGCGGCCTGCGCCCGGATCCCGCGGCCGGCCCGGCGATCGCGCCGATCCCCGACGACACCAAGATGCGCCGCCTGGCCGATTTCGGCGCCAACGCCCTCGACGGCGCCGGCCCCGGGACCGCGCCCGGCGCCAACACCGCCATCGGCGTCGTCGCCACCGACGCGGCGCTGACATCGGCGGAGTGCCGCCGCTTCGCGATCATGGCGCAGGACGGCCTGGCGCGCGCGATTCGCCCGGCGCACACGCCGTTCGACGGCGACACGATATTCGCGCTGGCCACCGGCGGCGCCGGACGCGGCCGCGATCTGGGCGCGGGCCCCATGCGCGCCGCCCGCCTTGCCGCGCTGGGCTCCGCGGCGGCCGATTGCGTGGCCCGCGCGGTGGCGCGCGGGGTGTTCGAGGCGCGCGCCGGCGCGGGCGAGCGCCCAGCCTGGCGCGACCTCGCCGGGGGGTGAAATTGCCCCTTGCATCCCCCGGGCCCGAGGGCTAAACACCGCCAACGTCAAGACGGGCGCAACGCCCCCGCCGCGACGAGGCGCCGGTAGCTCAGCTGGATAGAGCACCAGACTACGAATCTGGGGGTCGGGGGTTCGACTCCTCCCCGGCGCGCCAATACATCAAGAACTTGGCTGGAATCGGCGAAACCGACATCCACAGAAACGGGCGTTTGACGCGCGCCCGGACGCTTGCCGTGAATCACTTCGCCAGGCGCTTCGGGCCGGAATCGTCATCCTCGGTTTGGCGCGGTCCCATGGGGATCGATCTGCCGATCCGTTCCGCATCGGTTCCGCCCATGCGCGGCCGGCCTCGCGGGCTGTGAGCGTCACTGCGCGACGGATAGCGTCATCCGATGACGCTGACGCGATGACATGGCGCCGGCGGTGTTGCGGTGAGGCGCGGCGGCCATGCCGCAGACCATGGCCCGGCATTCGCGCAAGGGCGCATCCGACAGACTTGAAACCAAACCGCGCGCGTCAGTCGAAAGACCCAATTGCCGCGCCCCCGTCGCGGCGGCAACGGCGGCGGGGATGCGGCCCCGAGACTTCGCTCTGGTGACTTTCTGGTTTTCCGCCGCATCCAGGTCCGCGACGACCTTGCCAAGGCGCCGCCGCGGACCCGGGTTGCCGCGGCGCCGGAAATGGCCGCTCGGGATGCTCGCAGGGCCCGAGCCGATCACGGCGCGCGCCGGCGTTTTCGCCGCTCGATGAGCGCCGCCACGGCGCAGGAGGCGAGGCGGCTTTGCACGCTGTCGGCGCGGCTGGTGAGAATGATCGGCGCGCGGGCGCCGATCACCACCCCCGCGGCGTCGGCGTCGGCGAGGTATTCAAGCTGCTTGGCCAGCATGTTGCCGGCCTCGACATCCGGGACCACAAGAATGTCGGCGCGCCCGGCCACCGACGAGACTATGCCCTTGGCGCGGGCGGCGTCCGGGGACATCGCGTTGTCAAAGGCCAGCGGGCCGTCGACGATCCCGCCGACGATCTGCCTGCGCAGCGCCATCTTGCAGATGGCCGCGGCGTCGATGGTCGAAGGGATCCGCGAGTTCACCGTTTCGACCGCGGACAGGATCGCCACCTTCGGGCGCGCGATTCCAAGCGCATGGGCCATGTCGATGGCGTTCTGGACGATGTCGCGCTTGTCGTCCAGCGACGGGCTGATGTTGAGGGCGCCGTCGGTGATGAAGATCGGGCGGTCATAGCCCGGCAGGTCGAGCAGAAACGCGTGGCTGAGACGGCGTTCGGTGCGCAGCCCGCTGTCGCGCCGCAGAATCGGGTGCATGAATTCGTCGGTGTGCAGGCTGCCTTTCATCAGCGCGCGCGCCTCGCCGGACCTGACCAGGGCGACGGCGGCCTCGGCGGCGGCGTCGGAATGCGCGGTCGGTTCCAGGCGATAGGGCGAGATGTCGACCCCGGCGCGTTCGGCGGCCGCGCGGATCTTGCGCTCCGGGCCGACCAGGATCGGGATGATGAGACCGGCCTGCGCCGCCGCCACCGCGCCGCCCAGCGAATTCACGTCGACCGGGTGGGTCACGGCGGTGACGATGGGATCCAGCGGCGCGGCCATGTCGATCAGGCGGCGGAACTTGGCGCCGCGCGTCTCGATCTTCACATCGGGCAGCGCGATGCGCGGGCGGCTGATCTTTTCGGTCGGGGCGATCACCAGCGCCTCGCCGTTTATGACCACCTCGCCGGTCTGATTGGCGCAGACGCAGTCGAAGGCGATGCGGTGCCGCGCGCTGTCCTTTTTGCGCGCGGTGACGGTGACGGTGATCGTGTCGCCGAGCCCGATCGGGGCGCTGAACCGCAGGCTCTGATCGAGATAGATGGCGCCCGGCCCCGGCAATTTGGTGCCGAGCACCGTGGAGATCAGCGCCGCGCCCCACATGCCGTTGGCGATGATCTTGTGGAACATGTCGCTTTTGGCGAATGCCGGGTCCACATGCGCCGGATTGATGTTGCCCGACATCACCGCGAACAGGTCGAGGTCGCTCTGGGTCAGCTTTCGCGTCAGGCTGGCGGAGTCGCCGATCTCGATTTCGTCGAATGTCCGGTTGCGGATGCAGTCCGTGGCTTGGGTCATCGTCGGGGCCTCGATTGCGGCGTTTGGGGGGGGCTGGCGGCCCGGCGCGGACCGGGGCGGCCTCAGCGATGCGGATGCAGCCAGGCGCGGACGCGTCGGAACGGCCGGGCCTCGCCGGCGGCCCGCTTGTTGAGCAGGCGATGCGCGTAGACCTTCGCGGCGGTCTCGATCGGCAGCCAAAGCAGCGCATAGGCCCAGATCGCCAGCGCGTATTCCCAGCCGATGGGGGTCACCGACCAGCCGTAGACCGCGGCCAGCGTGCCGGCGATCTGGGTGATTTCGGTGGTGGCGAACAGCCGCCAGCTTGGCCAGGGCCGGTCCCAGAACCAGCCCTCGTTGCGCGCCGCGTAGAGCGTCAGGTGCCCCGCCACCAGGAGCTTGAGGAAAATGATCGTCTGGATCATGTCCCGGGGCAGCGCCAGGTAATCCTCGGCGATCCAGAACAGCAGGAAGGTCTCCACCACGCCGACGAGGCCGAGCACGATGCTCAGGGTCAGGACCCGGCGCATGTTCCAGCGCACCGGGCGCGCGGCCACGGGGGCGTTGTCATAGGCGATCATCATGATCGGGAAATCGTTGAGGATCGCCAGCATCACGATCATCACCGCCGTGACCGGGTAGAAATTGAAGATCAGGATCGACAGGGTCATGAACAGCAGAACGCGGATGGTCTCGGCGATGCGAAACACCGCGTAGCTGTTCATGCGTTCGAAGATCTTTCGCGATTCCTCCATGGCGCGGGTGATCACGTAGATCCCGGATTCGGTCAGCACCAGATCGGCGGCGGCGCGGGCGGCGTCGGTGGCGCCGCTCACCGCGATGCCCATGTCGGCCTGCTTGAGCGCCGGGGCGTCGTTGACCCCGTCGCCGGTCATGCCGACGATATGGCCGCGCGCCTGCAATTCCTTGACGATCTTGTATTTGTGCTCGGGGAACACCTCGGCGAAGCCTTCGGCCCGTTCGATCAGGTCGCCGTCATGGCGCTGCCCGTCTTCGTCGAAGATGTCGCCGGCGCGCACGATATTGGCGCCCAGATTCAGGCTTTTGGAGATCTCGCGGGCGATGGCGGCGTTGTCCCCGGTCACCATGCGGATGTCGAGCCCCATGGCCTCGGCGCGCGCGATGGTCTCGGCCGCGTCGTCGCGCGGCGGATCGAACAGCGGCAGCAGCCCCAGGAAGGTCCAGCGCCCGTCGTCGTTCCCGTCCTCTCCGCCGCTTCGCCGCGCCACGCCGAGGGTGCGGAACCCCTTGCGGGCCAGCGCCGCGACCCTGGCCTCGACGTCGCGCCGCGCCGCCGGGTCGGGCGCGGCGAGGTCGAGGATCACCTGCGGCGCGCCCTTGGCGACGGCGAAGCGGTCGCCGCCGATCTCGATCTCGGCCTCGGTCCGCTTGCTGACCGGATTGAAGGGCCGGAAGCGGCGCACGCGATAGGCGGCCAGCCCGGCGTGGTCGCCGACGGCGCCCCGATCCGCCCGGTCGCCGACGGCGCCCCGATCCGCCCGGTCGCCGACGGCGCCCCGATCCGCCCGCTCGCGATAGGCGCCCAGCACGGCGGCGTCGATGGGGTCGTCATGCGCGTCGGGATTGGAGGCCAGCGCCGCGCCCAGCAGCAGCGCGTCGGCCTCGACGCCGGGCGCGACCTCGGGGTCGCCGGCGACCAGCTGGTTCTTGGTCAGCGTCCCGGTCTTGTCCGTGCACAGCACGTCCATGCCGGCCATTTCCTCGATCGACACCAGCCGCGAGACGATCGCCTTCATCCGCGCCAGCTTGACCGCGCCGACCGCCATGGTGACCGACAGCACGGCGGGCAGCGCCACCGGGATCGCCGCCACGGTCAGGATCATGGCGAACAGGACGGTGTCCACCAGCGGGTCGTGGCGAAACAGCGCCACCAGCAGGATCATGGTCACCAGCCCCAGCGTGATGAGGATCAGGAAGTTGCCGATCCTGAGCACGGCTTTCTGGAAATGCGACGCCGCGCCGGCCCCGGCCACCAGCTTGGCGGTGCGCCCGAAATAGGTGTCCGCGCCGGTGGCCGTGACCAGCGCCGTCATCTCGCCCATCCTGGCGATCGAACTGGCGTAGGCGACGTCGCCCGCGGCCTTGTCCACGGGCAGGGATTCGCCGGTCAGCGCCGACTGGTCGACGCTCAGGTATTCGCCGGCGATCAGCCTGACATCGGCGGGGACGATGTTGCCCAGCCGCAGCAGCACGATGTCGCCGGGGACCAGATCGCGCGCCGCGACGCTGCGCCAGGCGCCGTCGCGCAGCACCCTCGCTTTCAGCGCCAGGTTCTTCTTCAGCGCGGCGATGGCGTTGCCGGCCTTGAACTCCTCCCAGAACCCGACGCCGGCGTTGATCAGCAGCATGGCGGCGATGATGGCGAAATCCTCCCAGCGCCGCGCGACCGCCGACAGGATCGCGGCGATCTCGATCATCCACGGGATCGGCCCCCAGAAGAAGGACATGAACCGGCGCAGCGGGCTGACGGTTTTTTCGGTCAGCGCGTTGGGGCCGTGTTCGGCAAGCCGGCGCGCGGCCTCGGATTGGCTGAGCCCGACCGCGGGATCGGTGTCCAGCTCGGGGCCGGCGCCGGGGTGGTCGGCTGCGGGGTGCTTGGGCATCTGCGACATCCTATCGGATAGAGGCGGCCTTGCTGCGCGGGCGGGGGGCGCCGACCGCGCGACGCGCGACCGTCTCACTGACGAAGTAGGCGACGGGGCGGGCGCGATTCAAGGGCGCCGCCCCGGCATCGCTTGCGGCGGATCGGCGCGTCACTGCAAGCGGTGGCGGAAGGTCCAGGCCGCGCCCGACAGGGTCGCCGCCGCGATCAGCGCCATCGGCCAGAGCTGATCGAGGACCAGCGGCGCGGGCAGGCCTTCGAGAAAGGCGCCGCGCACCACGACGAGGAAATAGCGCATCGGGTTGATCAGCGTGAGATCCTGCACCGCCGACGGCATGTTGGCGATCGGCGTGGCGAAGCCGGACAGGATGATCGCCGGCACCACGAACAGGAAAGCGCCGAGTATCGCCTGCTGCTGGGTTCGCGAGATCGACGAGATCATCAGCCCGACGCCGATCACCGCCAGAAGGTAGATGAACAGCCCGAGTTCGAGCAGCGCCAGGTCGCCGCGCAGCGGCACGCCGAACCAGAAAGTCGCGATCGCCATGATGGCCGAGCCCTCCGCCATGCCGATGACCAGCGCCGGCACGGATTTGCCGATCAGGATCTCGATGGGGCGGAACGGCGTGACCAGCAGCTGTTCGAAGGTGCCCACCTCGCGTTCGCGCGCGATGGTCAGCGCGGTCACCACCATGGTCACCACCAAGGTCAGCAGCGCCACGATGCCGGGGATGATGAACCACCGGCTTTCAAGATTGGGGTTGAACCAGGATCGCATCTCCAGGCGCGCGGGGGCCAGGGATTCGCCGCGCGCCGCCATCCACTCGGCATTGAAATCGGCGATGATGCGGTTGGCGTAGCCGAGGATGATCAGCGCCGTGTTGGACTGGCGCCCGTCGACGATCATCTGCACCCTGGCGGGCCGGCGGGCAAGGATGTCCCTGGTGAAGGTCGGGCCGATATGGATGACCAGCATGGCGTCCTTGGGGTCGAGCGTCTCGCGGATCTGCGCCACGCGGTCGAGATTCGCCACGGTCTGAAAGGACGGCGAGCCCTCGAAGCGCGCGACAAGCTGGCGCGAGGCGAAGCCGGGATCCTCGTTGTAGATCGCCGTCGCCACGTGGTTCACGTCGAAGGTGGCGGCGTAGCCGAAGACCAGCAGCTGGATCAGCGGCGGGCCGATGATCACCGCCCGGCTTTTCCTGTCTTTCCAGACCGCCAGGAATTCCTTGGCGATCAGCGCGCGGATGCGGCCCCACATGGCGTGTCGTCCTATTCCAGTGATTTGCGCGTCTTGCGCCGGGTCAGCGCGAGGAAGAATGCCGCCATCAGCCCCAGCGCGGCGCCGTTCCACAGCACGATCGGCCACACCGTTCCGGCGAGAAACAGGGTCTGCAGCGTCGAAACGAAGTAGCGCGCCGGGATCAGGTGGGTGATCCACTGCACGATTGTCGGCATGCTGGCGATGTCGAAGATGAATCCCGACAGGATGAAGGCGGGCAGGAAGGCGACGATGATCGCCACCTGCCCGGCGACGAACTGGCTTCTGGCGATGGTGGAAATCAGCAGCCCCATGCCCAGCGAGGCCAGCATGAACAGCGCCGAGACCGCGAACAGCGCCGCCAGCGAGCCGCGAAACGGCACGCCGAACACCCAGACGGCCATGGCCGTGGACAGCGCCATGCCGCCCATGCCGAGCGCGAAATACGGGATCAGCTTGCCCAGCAGGATTTCGCCGATGCGCACCGGGGTGACCATCAGCGCCTCCATGGTGCCGCGTTCCCATTCGCGCGCCACCACCATGGCGGTGAGCAGCGTGCCGATCAGGGTCATGATGATGGCGATCAGGCCGGGCACCAGAAAATTGCGGCTGCTGACCTCGGCGTTGAACCAGACGCGCTGATCGACGGTCGTCGGCGGGGTCGGGGCGACCCCCTTGTCGCGCGCGTATTGCGCAAGCCAAACGCCCCAGGCGCCCTGCATGTAGCCCTCGATGATGCGCGCGGTGTTCGCGTCGCCGCCGTTTACGATCACCTGGATCGGCGCGCCGGCGGGGGTGCGGATCAGGCGGGAGAAATCCGACCGCAGAACCACGATGGCGCTGACCTTGCCGGCGATCAGCGCCGCGTTGGCGGCGTGGCGGTCGCGCAGGATCGTCGGCTCGAAATACGCCGAACTGGCCAGCGAGGCGGCGAAGCCCGACGTTTCGGCGGTCGGGGCCTCGATCACCAGCGCGACGGGCACGTGCCTGGCGTCCAGCGAGACCCCGTAGCCGAACAGCAGCAACAGGATCGCGGGCAGCACGAAGGCGATGGAGATGCTGCTCGGATCGCGCATGATCTGAAGCGTTTCCTTGCGGATCAGGCCGAACAGGCGCATGCGCGACCCGCCCCGGGCGCCGGCCCCGGGCGCCGGCGTTTCGGGCGGGGCGGCCGCCCCGGTGCGGTCGAGATCGGCGCGCGCGGTCATTGCGGGCGCGCCGCGTCATGGCGCGCGATCAGGTCGACGAAGGCGTCCTCGAGCGTCGGGTTGGGCAGGTCGCGGCTGCGATGCGCGGCTTTCAGCTCCTCCGGGGCGCCCAGCGCCACCATCCGGCCGCGGTAGATGATGCCGATGCGGTCGCAGTATTCGGCCTCCTCCATGAAATGGGTGGTCACCATGACGGTGACGCCGGCCTCGGCCATGGCGTTGATCCGGGTCCAGAATTCGCGCCGCACCAGCGGATCCACGCCCGAGGTGGGTTCGTCCAGGAACAGCACGCCGGGCGCGTGCATGATCGCGCAGGCGAGCGCCAGCCGCTGCTTGTAGCCCAGCGGCAGGGTCTCGCTGATCGCGTCGGCATAGGGGACGAGGCCGAATTCGCTCAGCTCCTCGTCGATCTTGCGCCGCTGCGCCCGCCCGCCGAGCCCGTAGGCGCTGGAGAAGAATTTCAGATTCTGGCGGATGCTCATGTCGCCGTAGAGCGAGAATTTCTGCGCCATGTAGCCGATGCGCGCGCGCGCCGCCGCCGCGGCTTCGCGCAGGTCGATGCCCAGCACCAGCGCCTTGCCGTCGGAGGGCGGCAGCAGGCCGCAAAGCATCTTGAACGTGGTCGACTTGCCCGCGCCGTTGGGCCCGAGAAGGCCGAAGATCTCGCCGCGCCCGACGCTGAAGCCGATATTGTCCACGGCGGTGAAATCGCCGAATTTGCGCACCAGCCCGGCGACCTCGATGACCGCCGCGCCGTCGCCGTCGCCGGTCGGCGACGGGGTCAAAGGCGGGCGGGCGGGCGGCTGGGCGGATGATCGGGCGGGCGCGTTCGCCGCGGTCCCGCCGGTTTCGGGGGCGGCCGCGGCGGCGCGTTGCTTGAGCAGGTCGATGAAGGCGTCCTCGAAATTCGGGGCCACGGCCTTGATTTCGATGTCGCCCGCGCGCGCCGACAGGCTGTCCGCCCCCGCCCCGCGATCGAGCAGCACCCTGATGTCGCGCCCCTTGACGATGGCGTCGACCACATGGGGCAGGGCGCGGATGTCGCGCAGCGCCGCGCGCCGTCGCGCGGCGTCGGGGCGCAGCGTGAAGGTGCGTCCCGCCAGCCGGTCGCTGAAATCGCCCGGCGGCCCGACGCCGAGCAGCCGCCCCTCGTTGAGCAGCAGCACCTCGTGGCAGCGTTCGGCCTCGTCCAGATAGGCGGTGGCCCAGAGCACGCTGATGCCCTCGTCGACAAGCGCGCGCACGATGTCCCACAATTCGCGCCGCGACACCGGATCGACGCCGACGCTGGGTTCGTCGAGCAGCAGCAGACGCGGCGGGCGCACCAGCGCGCAGGCGAGCCCGAGCTTCTGCTTCATGCCCCCCGACAGCCGGCCGGCCAGCCGCTTGCGAAACGCCGCCAGCCCGGTGAAGTCCATCAGCCGGTCGAAGCGGGCCTGACGCTGATCCCCGGCCAGGCCCTGAAGATCGGCGTAAAGCGCGAGGTTCTCGGCGACGCTCAGGTCCTCGTAGAGACCGAAGCGCTGGGGCATGTAGCCGATACTGGCCTGAATGTTCTGCGCCTGCGCGACCGAATCGCGCCCCAGCACCCGCACCGCGCCGGAATCCGGCCTCAGCAGCCCCGCCGCCAGCCGCATCAGGGTGGTCTTGCCCGCGCCGTCGGGCCCCACCAGGCCGGTGATCCGCCCGGCGCCGACCGTGGCGCTCACCCCGTCCAGCGCCGTGACGGTCCGCCCGCCGGCGGCGAACCGCTTGCCCAGGTCCCGCAATTCGATCACCGGCGCGGTGGTCGGCGCCGGCGCCGCCGCGCCGGTCATTCCGCGCCCGTCTGGCCGTCCTCGGCCTTTGTCGGGGCGATCTTCACCCGCGCGGTGACCGGCATCCCCTGACGCAGCCCGCCATCGGGGTTCTTGACGAAGATCCGCACCCGGTAGACCAGACTGGTGCGCAGTTCGGACGTCTGCACGGTTTTCGGCGTGAATTCGGCCACCGGCGACACGAAGCCGACCCAGCCTTCATAGGCCTTGTCCGGCGCGGAATCGGTGCTGATCGTCGCGGTCATGCCGGGCTGGAGAAAGCCGAGATCCGGTTCCGAGACATAGGCGCGCACCCAGACCGGATCGACGAGGGCAAGAGTATAGACCGGCTGCTGGGGCAGCGCGACGTTGCCGGGCTCCGCGATCCGCGTCTTGACCACGCCGTCTTCCGGCGCGTGCAGCTTGGTGTAGGCGAGGCGGCGGCGGGCGAGGGTCACCGCGGCCTCGCCGGCCTTGAGTTCGGCGCGGGCCACGGCGATGTCTTCCTTGCGCGGCCCCTGTATCACCAGCGACAGCCGCTGCTGGGCGGCGTCGAGCCGGGCTTGCAGGTTGCGCATCCGCGCCCGGTCGTCATCGACCTTCTGACGGCTGGCGAAATTCTGCTCGGCCAGTTTCTGGGACCGCTGCAGGTTTTGCTGGGTGAGCGCCAGATCGGCCTCGATGGCGTGGACATTCGCGCGCGCCTCCTTGATTTCCTCGGCGCGGCTGCCGGCCAGAAGCCGGTCCAGCGCCGCGCGCTGGGCGTCGGCCTTGGCCTGGGCGGCGTCGAGTTCGGCCTGGTAGATGTCCGGATCGAGACTGGCCAGCGCCTGACCGGCCTTCACCGCGTCGCCCTCCTCGACCAGCATGCGCGCCACGCGTCCGCTGACATTGAAGGCGAGATCGGCCTCGCGAATGTCGATATTGCCGTAAAAGACGATGGAGTCCCGCGGGGCCTGGCTGCGTTTCCAGCCGTCATAGGCCGCGTATCCGCCGAAGGCGATCGCCGAGGCCGCCGCGACGGCGCCGATCAGTTTCAAGGTTCCGCTTGCCATGCGCCCGCTCCGAAAGTTCATTTCGCGTGTCCGGCGATGCGCCCGGGGATCCGCGACTTTCGGCGGCGGCCCCTGGGGGCTCGCCGTTTCGGTTGCCGCGCGCAACTTGCCGAATGGGGAGTGTTGAGCCCTCCACCTATGGTCAATTCGCGGCGCAGGCAAGGCGGCCTGGGCGCCGGCCCCCCGGTTTCGGGGCGCTGGCTCTGCGATTATTTGCCGCGCGGCGCGCGCGTTGCAACCCGGGCGCGGGCGGGCCACCTGCGCTGTCGGCGCATCGCCCGCGCACGACCTTCGCATGGCGGGGGCGCGCGGAATGGCTTGCGATGCGCCCGGTTATCGGGACAATGCGCCACGGGCGGGCCGCTCGCCGGCGGCGCGCCGTCACAGGAGGGTCGTTTCCATGCGCAGGACATCTTCAGCCGATCGGGGGCGCGCATGAGCGACGATCCCTATGCGGCGCTCGGCCTCAAGAAGACCGCCACGGCGGGCGAGATCAAGAAAGCCTACCGCAAGCTGGTCAAGGGCAGCCACCCGGATCTCAACCCCGACGACCCGGACGCCGAGGCGCGGTTCAAGAAGATCGCCGCGGCGCATGATCTGCTGAAGGATCCGCAGACCCGTGCGCGCTTCGATCGAGGCGAGATCGACGCCACGGGCGCCGAGCGCCCCGAACGCCGCTACTACCGCGACTACGCCGAGACCCCCGGAAACGCCTATCAGTCCCGCCGCAGCCATGAGGATTTCGACGATCCCGCCGATATCTTCGCCGAGATCCTGCGCCAGCGGGCCGCGGGGGCCGGGCGGGGCGCGCGGGGCGATGGGCGCGCGGGCGCCGGGGATTTCAGCTTTCCGGGTCCGGACCGGCGCTATGCGCTGGAGATCGAATTCCTCGACGCGGTCAGGGGCGCGACGAAGCGCATCACCCTGCCCGACGGCGCGACCATCGACGTGAAGATCCCGCAAGGCGCCGCCGACGGCCAGACCATCCGGCTGCGCGGCAAGGGCGGGGCCGGTTTTGGCGACGGCCCGCCGGGGGATGCGCTGGTGACCCTGTCGGTGCGGCCCCACCCGCTGTTTCGCCGGGTCGGCGACGACATCGTCATCACCCTGCCGATCGCCATCGACGAGGCGCTGCTCGGCGCCAAGGTCACCACGCCGACCATCGACGGCGACGTTCGCCTGACGATCCCGAAAGGCGCCAGCGGCGGCCAGACGCTGCGCCTGAAGGGGCGCGGGGTGAAGACCGGCGGGGGGCGCCCCCCCGGGGATCAGCGGGTGGAGCTGCGCATCGTCGCCCCGCCGCGGATCGACGACGCGCTGCAGGCGTTCATGGAGGATTGGCGCAAGACCAACGCCTATGACCCGCGCAAGGGGATGACATCATGACCGATCGCTATTCCGAAGCGGCGGCCGTCGCCGCGGTGCCGCGCCTGACCCTGACCCGGCTGACCGCTTTCGTGCAGGCCGAGATCGTGACGCCGCAGCGCACCGGGTCGGGCCTGGTGTTTCGCGAGATAGATCTGGCGCGCATGGAGCTGCTTTGCGAACTGTCCGAGCAGTTCGATCTGTGCGACGAGGCGCTGGAGGTGGTCATCTCGCTGATCGACCAGCTTCACGGCGCGCGGGCCGACCTGCGCGCCATCGCCGCCGCGGTGGCGCGCGAACCGCGCGAGGTGCGCCGGCGCATAGGCGAGGCCACCCGTCGCGCCCGCGCGCCGGGGCGGACGGCCTGATCCGGGACTCTCGCTGACCGAACATCTGGCCGAACGCGGCGAAACCGGGTTCAATCCACGGCGATGGCGCGAGCCGGGGCGCGGCCTCGCGGCGCGGCGGCGAAAGGATGCGCGATGAGCGAGCGACTGACCGGCGGCGAGGCGATCGTGGGCGCGGTTCTGGCCCATGGCGTCGATACGGTGTTCGCGCTGCCCGGCGTGCAGACCTACCCGATCATGGACGCCCTGCAGCGCGCCGGCAACCGGGTGCGGGTGATCGGCCCGCGCCACGAACAGACCGCCGCCTACATGGCCATGGGCTACGCCAAGGCCACCGGGCGCCCGGGGGTGTGTTCGGTGGTGCCGGGGCCGGGCGTGCTGAACGCCGGCGCGGCGCTGTGCACGGCCATGGCGGTGAACGCGCCGGTGCTGGTGCTGACCGGGCAGGTGCCCTCGTCGTTTCTGGGGCGCGGGCGCGGGCATCTGCACGAGATCCCGGACCAGGCGGGCACGCTGCGATCTTTCATCAAATGGGCCGCGCGCGCGCCGCGCGCCGCCGACGCCCCGGCGCTGGTCGACGAGGCGTTCCGCCAGATGCTGGGCGGGCGCCCCGGTCCGGCGGCGCTGGAGATGTGCTGGGACACGCTGGCCCAGACCACGCCGGTTGACCTGACGCCGCCGCCGCCGCCGCCCGCGCCCCCGGCCCCCGACGATCAGGACATCGCCGCCGCCGCGGCGCTGATCGCGCAGGCGCGCCGGGTGATGATCACCGTGGGCAACGGCGCCCAGCACGCCGGGGCGCAGGTGCTGGCGCTGGCCGAGGCCATCGGCGCGCCGGTGACGGCGCTGCGCGGCGGGCGCGGGGTGGTGGACGAGGATCACGCCCTGGGGCTGGGTTCGGCCGGCGCCTATGAGCTGTGGGCCGAAACCGACCTGCTGATCGGCATCGGCTCGCGCTGCGAGATGCAGACCATGCGCTGGACCGGAATGATGCGCTGCGACGACCGACTGGCGCCCCCGCGCAAGCTGATCCGCATCGAGATCGAGCCCGAGGAGCTGCTGCGCCTGAAGCCCGATGTCGGGGTGGTCGCCGATTCCGCGCTCGGCGCCGCGGCGCTGAGCGCCGCGTTGATCCGCGCCGGGCATGTCCCGGACGCCGGCGCGCCGGCGCGCATTCGCGCCGCTTCGGCGGCGGCGCGCGACAAGTTCGCGGCGGTGCGGCCGCATGTGGAGTTTCTGGAGGCGATCCGCGCGGCGCTGCCCCGCGACGGCATTCTGGTCAAGGACATTTGCCAGGCCGGGTTCGCGTCGTATTTCGCCTGGCCGGTGCACGCGCCGCGCACCTATCTGACCTCGGGCCATCAGGGCAATCTGGGCTTCGCCTATCCCACCGCGCTCGGGGCCAAGGTCGGCTGTCCGGACAAGGCGGTGGTGGTCATCGCCGGGGATGGCGGCTTCATGTTCGCGGCGCAGGAATTGTCCACCGCCGCCCAGCACGGCATCGGCGTGATCGCCATCGTGTTCAACAACCGCGCCTATGGCAATGTGCGCCGCGACCAGATCATGTTCCATGACGGGCGGCGCATCGCCAGCGACCTGCCCGGCGTCGATTACGTGGCGCTGGCGCGGGCGCAGGGCGTTGCCGGGCATCGCGCCGACAGCCCCGCGTCGTTGCGCCCGATCCTGGAAAAGGCCATCGCCGAGGACGCGCCGGCGCTGATCGAGGTGACGGTGGATCTCGACGACGAGGTCAGTCCCTGGCCCTACATCATGCATGGCGGCTGACCTCGCGCCGCGCGCGCCGGGGTCAGCGCAGCCGCTGGCCCTCGGCGTCGAACAGCATCGCCTGCGCCGGGTCGAATCCGGCCACGAGCGGGTCGCCCGCGCGCATCGCGCGGCTTTCGCCGAGCTTGACCACCATGGTCTCGCCCGCCGCCGCGCCGGCTGTGGCGCGGGCATAGGCGAAGCTGTCGCTGCCCAGATGTTCGATCACGTCCACGGTGAGCCGCATCCGCGCCGGGCCGTCGGGCGAGAAATGCTCGGGCCTCACCCCCAGCGTCACCCGCGCGCCCGGCGCCGGCGGCTTGCCGGCCAGCGCCACGGCGACGCGCATCCCGTCATGACCGTCAAGCGTGACCGCGCAGCGCCCGGCCTCGGCCCCGTCGACGCGGGCGTCGAAGAAATTCATCCGCGGCGATCCGATGAACCCGGCCACGAACAGGTTGTCCGGGTCGTCATATAGATCAAGCGGCGCGCCCACCTGTTCGATGCGCCCGTCGCGCAGCGCCACGATCTTGTCGGCGAGCGTCATCGCCTCGACCTGATCATGGGTGACGTAGATCATGGTGGCGCCCAGCTCGCCATGCAGGCGGGCGATTTCGATGCGCATGTTGACCCGCAGCTCGGCGTCTAGATTGGACAGCGGTTCGTCGAACAGGAACACCTGTGGATGGCGCACGATGGCGCGCCCGATGGCCACGCGCTGGCGCTGGCCGCCCGACAGGGCCCTGGGGCGGCGCGCCAGCAGCGGGCCCAGTTGCAGGATCGCCGCGGCCTCGTTGACGCGGGCGTCGATCTCGGGCTTCGGGGTCCCGGTCATGCGCAGGCCGAAGCCCATGTTCTGGGCCACGGTCATGTGCGGATACAGCGCGTAGGACTGGAACACCATGGCGATGCCGCGCTCGGCCGCGTCGATGTCGTTGACCACCCGTCCGCCGATGGAGATCTCGCCCGACGAGACCTCCTCGAGCCCGGCGATCATGCGCAGCAGCGTGGACTTGCCGCAGCCCGAGGGCCCGACGAAGACCACGAATTCGCCGGGCGTCACCTCCAGACAAGCGTCGCGGATCACCTCGACGTCGCCAAAGCTCTTGCATACGGCGCGCAGCGTCAAACCCGACATGCGAAGGTCCTCCCTGAATGGCGACGCCGGATCACAGCGTCGGAGTCATTCTGATTTCGGCCTGGGCGGCGATCTCGTCGGCGGCCTCGCGCAGGCGCGGGGCGCAGCGTTCCAGCGTGGCGAGATCGGCGTGGTAGACGGCGCTGGTCACCGACAGCCCGCCATACAGCGCGCCGCGCGCCGATCGGATCGGCACGGCGATGCAATGGATGCCCGGCTCGTGCTCCTCGCGATCATAGGCCAGGCCGCGGGCGCGGATGGCGTCGAGATCGGCGCGCAGGGCCGCGGCGTCGGTGAGCGTCGACTCGGTGTAGCGCCGGAACGACTGGCGGCTGATGGCCTCCGCCAGCGAAGCGGGGTCGAGAAAGGCCAGCATCGCCTTGCCCACCCCGGTGCAATGGGCGGGGCCGACCTTGCCGGCGCTGGAAAACATGCTGACCGCGCGCGAGGAATCGCGCTTGTCCAGATACAGCACCTGCCCGGCGTCGAGCTGGGCGAGGTGGAAGGTCTGGTCGATTTCGCCCCGCAGCCGGTCCAGCGCCGGGGCCGCCGCCTCCACCAGCGAGGAGCGCCGCCACGCCGCGTGGGCCAGCCGCATCAGCCGCAGCCCCAGCGTGTAGGTCTGGGATTGCGCATCATAGGCGATCATGCGTTCGGCGAGCAGCGATTTCAGCATCCGGTGCAGCGTCGCCTTGGGGAAGGGCGTCGCGTCGAGCAGGGCCACGAAGCGCATGGGCGCTTCCGATGCGGCGATCACGTCAAGCAGCGCCAGCGCCTTGGTCACCGGGCCGTCGCCGGGCTTGGCGGCGCCTCGGGCGGCGTCTGCGCCGGGCCCGCGCGCAGGCGGGGCGGAGCGGGGATCAATATGGGGCGCGTCGGTCATGGGGCTCCCTGACAATTTCTTGACAACCTTAGATGGGGGGATCATAGTTTTCAACTAACAAAACAAAGTTCCATCAAACGGAACTGACGCCACTTAACCAACGCCGCCGGGCGGGATGCGCCGGCGGACAACATGGGAGGATGCGCATGAAACGCTCTCTGCAAGGATTGATCGGGGGGGCGCTTGCCGCCGGATTGCTGTTCGGCGCGGCCCAGGCGGGCACGCTGGTCATCAACACCGACACGTCGGACCCGGCGCCCAAGGCGGCGATGCAATATCTGATCGACGGCTTCAAGGCCGAGAACCCGGATGTGGAGGTGAAGTGGAACCTGTTCGATCATGAAGGCTACAAGACCGCGATCCGCAATTTCCTCACCGCCGAGGCCCCGGACGTGGTCACCTGGTACGCGGGCAACCGCATGGCGCCGTTCGTCAATGCCGGATTGTTCGAGGATGTGAGCGACGTCTGGGCCGATAACGGGCTGGCGGAAAGCCTGAAATCCACCACCGCCTCGATGACCATCGACGGCAAGCAGTGGGGGGTGCCCTACACCTACTATCAGTGGGGCATCTATTACCGGCAGGACATCTTCGCCGAGCAGGGCGTCGAGATACCCGAAACCTGGGACGAGCTGGTCGCCGCCAGCGCCAAGCTGAAGGCCGCCGGAATCACCCCGTTCGCCATCGGATCCAAGGCGCTGTGGCCCACGGGCGGCTGGTTCGACTACATGAATCTGCGGGTCAACGGCTATGAGCATCACATGAAGCTGACCGCCGGGGAAATTCCCTACACCGACCCCTCGGTGGTCGCGGTGTTCGACAAGTGGGCCGAACTGATCGAGCCGGGCTACTACATCGAAAACCACGCCGCCTATGACTGGCAGGAGGCGGTGCCGTTCTTCGTCAAGGGCGACGCGGCGATGTATCTGATGGGCAATTTCGCGGTCGATCTGTTCAGGAAAGGCGGCCTGTCCGACGATCAGATCGGCTTCATGCAGTTCCCGCAGATCACCCCCGGCATCCCCATGGCCGAGGACGCGCCGACGGATACGCTGCATATCCCGGCCAACGCCGCCAACAAGGCGGACGCGCGCAAGTTTCTGGCCTATCTGGCGCGGGCCGACGTGCAGACCGGCATGAACGAATTGCTGGGTCAGCTGCCGGTCAACAGCGGCTCCACGCGCCCGGACGACAAGTTCCTGAGCCAGGGTTTCGAAATGCTGTCCAACGCCTATGCGCTGGCGCAGTTCTACGACCGCGACGCCAAGGCGGCCATGGCCAAGGCCGGCATGGAGGGTTTTCAGGAATTCATGATCAAGCCCGCGCGCAAGGACGCGATCCTGAAGCGGCTGGAGAAGATCCGCGCCCGCGTCTACAAGTAGCGCGCCAATGCGAGGGGCCGGCCGGGCGCAAGCCCCGGCCCGCCCCCGGGTCCCCTTATTGATAGTCGGGGGCGCCCCCCG
>NZ_JBWOMN010000105.1:0-12046 GCF_056449545.1 Oceanicella sp.
GGGTCCCGCGCCGCCGCCGCGCCCGGACGCCCGGCGCCGCCGCGCCCCGGCGGATTTGACGGCGGCGGGCTGTACTGAGCCCGCCCGCGCGGCTCTTGTGGCGCGCCGCGCCAGTCGCTATCACCGGGGGCGCGCGCCCCGATCCGCGCTGGGTCCGGGGCGCCGCCAGCAATCAGCAACGGAGCCGATCGCGCATGCGGGCCGAAACCCAATCCATCATCGCCCAGATCGAGAAATCCCTTGACCTGCTGCGCCAGCGGCTGGACTGGGACACCGCCGCCCATCGGCTCGAGGAATTCAACGCCCGCTCCGAAGACCCCGAATTGTGGAACGACCCCGCCAAGGCCCAGAAGCTGATGCGCGAACGCCAGATGCTGGCCGACGCCATCGACGGCTACAAGGCGCTGGCCCAGGACCTGGCCGACCAGCAGGAACTGATCGAGATGGGCGAAACCGAGGGCGACGCGGAGGTCGTCGCCGAGGCCGAGAACGCCCTCGTCGCCCTGCGCGACCTCGCCGCGCAAAAGGAAATCGAGGCGCTGCTGAACGGCGAGGCCGACGGCAACGACACGTTCCTTGAAATCAACGCCGGGGCCGGGGGCACCGAAAGCTGCGACTGGGCGGCGATGCTGGCGCGCATGTATGTGCGCTGGGCCGAAAAGCACGGCTACAAGGTCGAGCTGATGTCCGAGACCGGCGGCGAGGAGGCGGGCATCAAATCCGCCACCTACAAGATCACCGGCCCCAACGCCTATGGCTGGCTGAAATCGGAAAGCGGCGTGCACCGGCTGGTGCGCATCTCGCCCTATGACAGCGCGGCGCGGCGGCACACCTCGTTTTCCTCGGTCTGGGTCTATCCGGTGATCGACGACACGATCGAAATCGACGTGGCGCCAAGCGACATCCGCATCGACACGTATCGGTCGTCCGGGGCGGGCGGCCAGCACGTCAACACCACCGATTCCGCGGTGCGCATCACCCACATGCCCACCGGCATCGTGGTCACGTCTTCGGAGAAATCCCAGCACCAGAACCGCGCCAACGCCATGGCGGCGCTGAAATCCCGGCTCTATGACATGGAAATGCGCAAGCGCACCCAGGCGATCCAGGACCAGCACGACGCCAAGGGCGAGATCGGCTGGGGCAACCAGATCCGCTCCTATGTGCTGCAGCCCTACCAGATGGTCAAGGATCTGCGCACCAATGTGGAGACCTCCGACAGCCAGGGCGTGCTCGATGGAGATCTCGATCGCTTCATGGCCGCGACCCTCGCGCTCGACGTGAGCGGCAAGAGCCGCGCCGAGGCCGCCTTCGAGGACTGATCCGCCCGCGCGCCCTCGCCATGATTGCATTGGGGCGCGGGCGGCGGGTTCGGGCCCCGAAGATTCAGACCCGGGCGTCGCTCAGAGCAGCCGTTTGTAGCGATCCGCCATTTCCTTGTAGATGTCCTTGCTGCTGACCACGGACTGGTCGACCGCCCAGGCGAATTCCTTGGCGCTGGCCACGTCCATCGACGAGATGTGCCGACTGAATTTTTCAAGAAAACCCTGCCCGACCCCGAAGGCGCCCGGCTCGTTGTTCTTGACGATGATCTTGCCGGGATGCTTGGATTCGCCCTTGAAGGCGGCGCTCTCGAAATTGATGTGCTTGGTCACGTCTGTCAGCCAGTATTTGTCGACCTGCCAGACGAATTCGATGGTCATCAGGACGCGGTCCTTCTGCAGGCCCGAGGCGGGCCTGTATCCGCCCTTGTATCGAAACATCCAGCAGCAGCTGTCGCCCGTGGCGCCGCCGCCATGCAGTCCGGGGACGAGCTTGTCCCTGAATTTTCTGCCGAACACGGTGCCTTTGACGAAACGATCCGGAATCCAGACGAGGTAGGTGGACATGGTTCAATCCCTTCTTCATGAGCAATCAATGAAGAAAACATGGGCATTCGGCGCGCCGGGCGCAACGCCGCCCCGCGCCGGGGCCGCACCTGGCGCGCGCGGGCGCGTCGTCAGACCGGCTTGCGCAGCCAGCCGATCAGCCCGGCGGTGGATCCGTCCTTGCCCCCGGCCGCGCCGGTTTCCAGCATCGGCGCGATCTCGCCCGCCAGAACCTTGCCCAGCTCCACGCCCCACTGGTCAAAGCTGTTGACGCCCCATATCGCGCCCTCGACGAACACCCGGTGTTCGTAAAGCGCGATGATCCGGCCCAGCGTGAACGGGTCGAGCCGGCGATACAGCAGCGTCACCGACGGCCGGTCGCCGCCAAACGCCCGATGCGGGGCCAGGCGCGCGATCTCGGCCTCCGAGGCCCCGCCGGCGCGCATCAGCGCCGCGGCCTCGGCCAGGCTTCGTCCGCGCAGCAGCGCCTCGGACTGGGCCAGACAATTGGCCAGCAGCAGCTGGTGGTGATGCGCCAGCTCCGGCTCGAACCCCTCCGCCGCCGCCAGAAATTCGCAGGGCACGATCGCCGTGCCCTGATGGATCAGCTGATAGAACGCGTGCTGGCCGTTGGTCCCCGGCTCGCCCCAGACCACCGGCCCGGTGTCCCCGGCCAGCCCCGGGCCAAGCCGCGCGGTCTTGCCGTTGGATTCCATGTCGAGCTGCTGGAGATAGGCGGGCAGCCGCGCCAGCCGCTGGTCATAGGGCAGCGCCGCGCGGGTCGCGAACCCGCAGGCGTTGCGGTGCCAGATGCCGACCAGCGCCAGCAGCATGGGCAGATTGCGCGCCGGCTCGGCCTCGACGAAATGCCGGTCCATGGCCCGGGCCCCGTCGAGCAGCGCCAGAAAATCCTTGCGCCCCACGGCGATCATCAGGCTGAGCCCGATCGCCGACCACAGCGAATAGCGCCCGCCGACCCAGTCCCAGAACCCGAACATGCGCTCCGGCGCGACGCCGAAATCCTCGACCAGGCCGCGCGCCGTCGAGATCGCCGCGAAATGCCCCCCGGCCCGATCCCCGAGCGCGCGCCGCATCCACGCCATGGCCGAACGCGCATTGGTCATCGTCTCGATGGTGGTGAAGGTCTTGGAGGCCACCAGCACCAGCGTGCGCGCCGGGTCCAGCCCTTTCAGCGTGTCGGCCAGATGCGCGCCGTCGATGTTGGAGACGAAATGCGTGCGCGGCCCGTCATGAAACGGCGCCAGCGCCAGCGTCGCCATGGCCGGGCCCAGATCCGAGCCGCCGATGCCGATATTGACGATGTCGCTGAACGGCGCGCCGTCGCAGGCGGCGACGGCGCCCGTGCGCACGCCCTCGGCGAAATCGAGGCAGCGGGCCCGGGCCGCCAGCACCTCGGCGGTCACCGGCTTGCCGTCAACGGCGAATTCATCGCCTTGGGCGGCGCGCAGGGCGACATGCAGCACGGCGCGGCCTTCGGTTTCGTTGATCGCCTCGCCGGCGAACATGGCGTCGCGCCGCGCCGCCACGCCGGCGGCCCGGGCCAGCGCCAGCAGCGCCGACAGCGCCGCATCGTCGATGCCGGTCTTGGAGAAATCCAGCAGCATGTCGTCAAGCCGGGCGGAGAATTTTTCGAATCGCCCCGGGTCGGTTTCAAACAGCGACAGCGCGCTGCGCCCGGCCAGCGCGCGGCGCGCCGCCAGCACGTTCGCGAACGCCGCGTCGATGCGCGCCTGCGTCGCGGCGGATTCGGCGGATTCGGCGGCGTCGCCGGGGTCGTCGCCGCTCAGGACCTCGAGCGGCGCGCCGGTCTGGCGCAGGAAGGCGCGGATCGGCATCTCCGCAACGGGGCCGTCCTCCAGCGCCCGCGCCAAGGCCGCCTGCTTGGCCGATCCCGCGATCAGCAGCAGGATGCGCCGCGCCCGCAGCATCAGCGGCAGGGTCATGGTGATGCGCGGCTCCGGCGCGCCGGCCGCGCGCATGGGCAGGGCCAGCCGCCCCGATTCCATGTCCAGCGCTTCGGCCAGCCGGTCGCCGCCGGGGAACAGCGAGGCGGCGTGGCCGTCCTCGCCCATGCCCAGCACCACCAGATCAAAGGGCAGGTCGAGCGTCGCCAGCGCGGCCTCGGTCGTCGGCGCCCCGGCTTCGGGGGTCGGATCGCCGGTGCAGAGCGGCGTGAACCGCGCGGCCCGCGCCCTGCCGCGAAACAGGGTGCGGTTCAGCAGATTTCGGTTGGAGCGCGCATCGCCGGGATCGGCCCAGCGGTCATCCACCAGCGTCACCGAAACCTTCGCCCAGTCCAGCGTCGCCTCGCCCAGCAATTCATAGGCGCGCGCCGGGGTCGCGCCGCCCGACAGCGCGATGGTCGCGCGTCCGCGATCCCGCAGCGCCCCGGCGATGATCCCGGCGATGCGCGCGGCGGCGGCCCGGGCCAGGGTTTCGGGATGGTCGCAGCGGGTGACGGGCAGGGCGGGGCTCATGACGCGATCTCCTTCCAGCGCCGCCCGTCGCCATGGATCAGGCTCAGCGCGCTTTCGGGGCCGGAGCCGCCGATGTCATAGGGCTCGGGCGGGTCGAGGTCATCCCAGGCGTGCAGGATCGGGTCGATCCAGGCCCAGGCGGCCTCGACCTCGTCGCCGCGCATGAACAGGGTCTGGTCGCCGCGCACCACGTCCATCAGCAGGCGTTCATAGGCGTCGGGCAGGCGCAGGCCCGAGGCCTGAAGCCGTTGCGCGAAGCTCATGTCGAGCGCGGCGGGCGCCAGCCGCATCCCCCCGGGGCCGGGATCCTTGATGTTCATGTCCAGCGTCATGCCCTCGTCGGGCTGCAGGCGGATGGTCAGCGCGTTGGGGCGCAGCGCCCCGGCGGCCTCGGAGAAAATCGAATGCGGCGGGTCGCGGAACTGCACCACGATCTCGGACATGCGGGCGCGCAGCCGCTTGCCGGTGCGCAGGTAGAACGGCGCCCCGGTCCAGCGCCAGTTGTCCACATGCGCCCGGATGGCGACGAAGGTGGGGGTGCGGGACCGGTCAAGCCCCGCATCCTCCAGATAGCCGGTCCCGGCGGGGCCGTCGCGATAGGCGCCTCGCGCGGTCATGGCGGCGGCGTCGCGCCCCGCGATCGGGCGCAGGGCGCGCAGCACCTTCAGCTTCTCGTCGCGCACCGCGTCGGGATCGAAACGGTAGGGGGGCTCCATGGCGGTGAGGCACAAGAGCTGCATCAGGTGATTCTGCACCATGTCGCGCATGGCCCCGGACTGGTCGTAATATTCGCCGCGCCCCTCGACGCCGACGCTTTCGGCCACGGTGATCTGCACATGATCCACATGGGCGGCGTTCCACAACGGTTCGAACAGGGCGTTGGCGAAGCGCAGCGCCATCAGGTTCTGCACGGTTTCCTTGCCCAGATAATGGTCGATCCGGTACAGCGCGGTCTCGTTCACCTGCATCAGCAATTCGGCGTTGAGCGCCCTCGCGCTGGCCAGGTCCGTGCCGAACGGCTTTTCCACCACCAGCCGGGCGCCGGCCCCCAGCAGCCCGGCCGCGCGCGCCTGTCGCGCGGCGTCGGCGTAGAATCGGGGCGAGATCGCCAGGTAGAAGGCGCGCACCGCGTCCGGGCGCGGCGCCATCAGCGCGGCGATGCGCTCCCACCCCTTGCCCGACGCCAGATCCAGCGGCGCGTAGTCGAGCCGCGCGAGAAAGCGGTCCGTCACCGCCGCCTCGCGCTCCGGCGCGGGCACGAACTCCGCCAGCGCCGCGCGGGCGAAGTCGCGATAGGCTTGCGCGTCCATGGCGCCGCGCGCCGCGCCGATGATCCGCGCGCCGGCGGGGATCTGCCCGGCCCGGTCGCGCTGGTAGAGCGCCGGCAGCAGCTTGCGCCGCGCCAGATCGCCGGTGCCGCCGATCACGACCAGATCGAAATCCGCGACCTCGATGATGCGTGCCGTCATGGGGTTCCCCGTTTCGCTGCCGCCCGGCGCGATCCGCCGGGCGCTGGGGCGCAGCGGTCGGAGTGGCGCGGGCGAGATCAATCGCTCCGCGCATAAGCCCGATTTCCACGCGATCCGTCAATCTGACCAATCGAAGATACCAATGCCGCCCTTGCCGGCCCGACGGGGATGACGGGCCGGCAAGGGCGAAATCCGATCATGGCCCGTCGACTGCGCGAACCGCCGCCCCGCCTGCGCCGCCGCCTGCGCCGCCTACGCCGCCGCCCGCGCCGCGCGCCTGCGGTCGCGCCGCCGCCGCGCCAGGCCGAACGCGGCGAGCGCGCTCAGGCTCAGCAGCCAGGACGCCGGGGCGGGCACCTCCTGCACAATGTCGACGCTGCCGACGATGATGCCCGCCTTGCCCCCCGGGCCCAGCGCGCCGAGGTCGAGACCGACCGGCCGCGCGCCCAGAAAGGCGTCGTTCGCGATGTCGTCATACAGCTCCGGAAAATCGAGCTTTTCGCCGATTTCGATGGTGATGGCGTCGAGATGCTGGGCGAGGCTCTCGAACAGGTCATTGGCGAAGACGATCTGCACGTCCAGATCGAAGCCGCCGCCGCTGTCCGAAATGAAATCCACATAGAAGGATTCCAGCGGATCGACGAATTTGGTGCGGTCGATCAGCGCGAAGTATTTTTTCAGTCGCGGATCATCGGCGCCGGTGATTTCCTTGCGCGCCAATTTCGCCGCGATCACCCGTTCCGTCAGTTGCCGTTTCAGGGCGGCTTCTTCGGCCGGGTCGATCATGCCGTTGCCATTCGTGTCGGCGTCGTTGAAATCGAAATTCTGGTTCTCGATGAACTGGCCCCAGACCTTCACGCCGCGGCCGGCGCCGCCGGCGATCCGCGCCCGGAGCACGGCCTTGCGTTGCGGGCGGCCCTGCGCCGGGCCGCCGCCGATCGCGGCGGGGCCGCCGGCCAGCTGGCCAAGTCCGAACTGGAGGTTCAGACGGCGGTCGGCCGCGCCGATCTGTTCGGGAATCGCGATGGTGAACTTGAGCCCCGAAACGAACTGGCTTTGCGCCGGGTGGTTGGGATTGTCGAACGCGCCCATGGCGAACATGATCCCCGACGCCTCGTGGCGCACGTAGCTGCTGCTGGCGAGGAACTCGCCGTCGGCCAGGGTGTCGCGGAAATCATTGACGAACCGGTCGCCACTGGCCAGGGGCGTGTTGCCGGCGTCGGCGCTGCGGCCGAACAGCTTGGCGATGCTGACGCCGAATTGCACGTTGCCGAGGGTTTCAAGGCCGAGACCGTCGAAATCGCTGATCGAGTCGCCGTCGGTCTGAAACAGCGCAACCGGCGTCGCTTGCGCCGCGCTCAGCGACATCGCCGCGATCATCGCCGCGCCCGGGACCGCAATCCATCCAAACAAGCCGTTTCTGCGCATTTCCACCTCCACAGGCTGAAGTTGCTTGGCATTGTCTATTTCAGTTTCTTGAGTTATTTCATTATCAATACGAAACGACAATCAGTCAATGAAAATTTGTTTAATTCATATATTCCAATTTATAATTCTTTAAGTAAAAGGTCCATAAATCATGGTCATTGGGGGAAGAATTGCGCTGCGCCGGGCCATGGTTGAATGCCCGCGCCGCGCATCCCGCGCCCCGGGTCGCGGCGGCGCGCCGGGGCGTTCGCCGGGCGCGACATCGCGGCGCCCCGGGGCGCCGGTCGCCGCGCGGCGCGCGACGGGGGCGACGGCGAAACCCCTTGACCTCGCCGCCCCGGCCCTGTTCAACCGCGCCTTGATCCAGACTTACACGCGGAGCCGTTCATGGACGAGAAGAAGAACATGATCGTGGCCACGGTGCTCAGCTTCGCTGTCATCATGGTCTGGTTCATCCTGTTCCCGCCGAAGCCGCCGCAGGAGGCGCCCCAGCCCCAGTCGCAGGTCGAGCAGCCGCTTGCCCAGGGCGGCGCGACCGAGGGCGCCGCCCCCAGCGCCGCGCCGGCCGCAAGCGGCGGCGCGCCCGCGGGGCAGGCGGCCGCCCCGGTGAGTCGCGATGCGGCGCTGCAGCGCGCGCCGCGGGCGCCGATTCTCACCGACCGCCTGCGCGGCTCGGTGTCGCTGATCGGCGGGCGGATCGACGATCTGCACCTGTCGGATTTCAAGGAAACGCTGGATCCCGACAGCGACACCGTGACCCTGCTGTCGCCGGTGGGCGCCGAACATCCGTTCTACGCGGTCTATGGCTGGCTTTCGACCCGCGAGAACCCGGTCGCCACCCCCGGCCCCAACACCGAATGGACCCTGGCGAGGGGCCAGACCCTGACCACCGACACGCCGCTGACCCTGACCTGGGACAACGGCGCGGGGCTGCTGTTCAAGCGGGTGATCTCGGTCGACGACCATTTCATGTTCTCGATCGACCAGAGCGTGGTCAACAACAGCGCCGCGACCGTCGATCTGGCGCCCTATGGCTACGTGTCCCGCATGGGCGAGCCGGAGACGGTGAATTTCTACATCATCCACGAAGGCGCGGTGGGCGTGTTCGACGGCACGCTGACCGAGCTGGGCTATGACGACATGCAGGAGCTGGAGGGCGACGGCGGCCCCGGCGTGCTGCAGAGCAAGATCCAGGTGGCCGACAGCGGCTGGCTCGGCTTCACCGACAAGTACTGGATGGCCACCATCGCCCCGGCGCCCGGCCAGCAATTCGAGGCGGTGTTCAAGTATCTGCGCGGCCGCGGCCAGAGCCCGCAGGAATACCGCGCCGAGGCCCGCCTGCCGATGATGTCGGTCGCCCCGGGCGGCGAGGCGGTGATGGAGACCCGGATGTTCGCCGGGGCCAAGGAATACGACATCCTCAAATCCTACGAAGACGAGGGGATCCAGAATTTCACCGACGCCATCGACTGGGGCTGGTTCTTCTTCCTGACCAAGCCGATCTTTCAGCTGCTGGTGTTCCTCAAGGGGTTCATCGGCAACATGGGCTTCTCGATCATCGCGCTGACGCTGATCATCAAGGCGGCGCTGTTTCCGCTGGCCTACAAGTCCTATGTCTCCATGTCGAAGATGAAGAAGCTCCAGCCGGAAATGGAGAAGCTCAAGGAGCGCTGCGGCGACGACAAGCAGAAGCTGCAGCAGGAAATGATGGCGCTCTACAAGCGCGAAAAGGCCAACCCGGCGGCGGGCTGTCTGCCGATCCTGCTGCAGATCCCGATTTTCTTCTCGCTCTACAAGGTGCTGTTCGTCACCATCGAGATGCGCCAGGCGCCGTTCATCGGCTGGATCCGCGACCTGTCGGCGCCGGACCCGTCCTCGATCCTCAACTTCTTCGGCCTCGCGCCGTGGGGGGTGCCCGAGGCGGACAGCATCTTCGCCATCGTGTCGCTGGGGCTGCTGCCGATCCTGCTGGGCATTTCCATGTGGCTGCAGCAAAAGCTGAACCCGGCGCCCACCGACGCGACCCAGGCGATGATCTTCGCCTGGATGCCTTGGGTGTTCATGTTCATGCTGGGGCGCTTCGCTTCGGGGCTGGTGGTCTACTGGATCGCCAACAACACCATCACCTTCACCCAGCAATACATCATCATGCGCAGTCAGGGCGTGGATGTGGACCTGCTGGGCAACGTCACGCGCACCTTCAAGCGCAAGAAGAAAAGCGGCTGAAAACGCGCGCCTGCGCGGCTGTCCGCGCAGACCGTGACCGCGGGCCGGCCCCTGCGCCGGCCCGTTTTTTCGTTTCGCTGTTTCGACTGGATTTCGACGGGCGCGCGCGAAACCGCTGTCCAGGGCGCTCCCGCGCCGGAAGACGAGCCCGCCATGACCGGCCCTCCATGCGGGCCCCCGGCGCGCGGGCTGTTGTCTTGGGTCGGGTTCCGCCCTATGCGGTGGTCGCTGGCGACCCCGGGGCGGGGCGATGACAGCCGCCCCTCGGCGGCGGAGGAAGACGGATGCAGGTTGAATTTTCGGTGAACGCCCCGGTCGACGCGGATCTTGAGGAACGCGGGCGAAAGCTGTTCGCCGGGCCGGTGGATTTCGTCAAGGGCGTGGTCCACATGGACGGGCTGCCCGAGGCCGACCGCCCGGAGGTCTGCTTCGCCGGGCGTTCGAATGTGGGCAAATCCTCGCTGCTGAACGCGCTCACCGGGCGCCGCGCGCTGGCGCGCACCTCCAACACCCCGGGGCGCACCCAGGAAATCAACTATTTCGCGCTCGGCGACAAGACCGCCTGGCTGGTGGACGTGCCCGGCTACGGCTATGCCGAGGCGCCGGTCAACGTGGTGGAGAAATGGCAGCGGCTGCTGAAGAACTACCTGTCGGGCCGGGCCACCCTGCGCCGCGCCTTCGTGCTGATCGACGCGCGCCACGGGGTGAAGCCGGTGGATCACGAGATCATGGACCTGCTCGACCGCGCCGCGGTCGGCTTTCAGGCGGTGCTGACCAAGCAGGACAAGCTGAAGCCGGGGCGCCTCGACGCGGTGGTGGACTCGGTGAAGGCCGACCTGGCGCGGCACGTGACCGCTTATCCGGAGATCCTCGTGACCTCGGCGGAAAAGGGCGACGGCGTGGCGCTGCTGCGCGCCGCGGTGATGCGCATCATCGAGGAATAATCCGGTCCGGCGATTGGCTTGACCGCCCCCGGACCCTACATGACGGCATGTCGCACGGTCAGGGAGGACAAGGCGAAATGGCGCAGGACATGGAAAAACCCGATCTGGAACAGGCCGTGGCCGACCATTACGGCGGCGGCGGGCTGGGCGCGGCGATCCTCGACGCGCTGGCCCGGACCGGGGTCGACATCGACGCGCTGACCCCGGCCGATCTGGCCCCGGTGGACGAATTGCACATCGGCGGGCGCGCCGCGACCCGCGACTTGCTGGCGATGATGACCCTGACGCCGGGGCTGCGGGCGCTTGACGTGGGCTGCGGCATCGGCGGCGCGGCGCGCTGCCTGGCGGCGGAGCGCGGCGTGCGGGTGGCCGGCATCGACCTGACCCCGGGCTTCATCGACGCCGCGAAGATGCTGGCCGCGCGAACCGGGCTTGGCGAGCGGACCGATTTCAAAGTGGCCAGCGCGCTCGACATGCCCTTCGCCGACGGCGAATTCGAGGCCGCGATCACCATCCATGCGGCCATGAACATCATCGACCGTCCCGCGCTCTATGGCGAAATCGCCCGGGTGCTGCGCCCGGGCGCCGAATTCGCGATCTATGACGTGATGAAGGGCCCCGAGCCCGGCTGCGACTATCCCGTGCCCTGGGCCGAGACCGCCGCCACCAGCCGCCTCGTCACGCCCGAGGAGATGCGCGCGCTGCTCGACGCCGCCGGGTTCGACATTCGCGCCGAGCAGGACCGCGCCACGCAGGCCATCGCGTTTTTCGAGGCCGGTCGCGCCGCCGCCGCCGCCAGGGCCGACGGTCCGCCGCCGCTGAGCCTGCACCTGGTCACCGGCGCCGACATGTCGGAGAAATTCGCCAACCTGCTGGGCAACATCCGCGCCGGGCGGGTGGCGCCGCGGATGATGCTGGCGGTGAAGCGCGGCTGAGCGCCCCGCCCGCGGATCAGATCTGGGACCAGACGGCAAGCGCCACCACCGCCAGCATCGACGCGGCCATCGCCAGGTTGATGCGCCGATGCGCGGCCTGCGACAGGTCCAGCCGGTGCAGCGTCACCCCCGCCGTCAGCCACAGCAGGTGCACCGGGATCCAGATCGCGTTCATGATCAGGAATTTCAGCGCGACCTCCATGCCCGGATCCCCGGCCCCGAAGTGAAAGCCGCTGAACAGCGCGGTGTTCACGGCATAGGCCTTGGGGTTGATCGCCTGCAGCATGATCCCGCCGCCGACCCCGGGCGGGCGCTCGGCGTGGATGAAGGCGACGCGGCTGCCCGCGAAGGCGATCTTCATCGCCAGATACAGCAGATAGCCGGTGGAGCCGATGAACAGCGCCTCGCGCAGATAGGGCGCCGACAGCGCCGCCGCCGCCAGCCCCGACACCACCGCCAGCGCCACCATGTTGGCGCCGAGGAACAGCCCGGTCAGGTAGGCGAGCCCGGCGTTGCGCCCGAACCCGGCGCCCACCCCGGCCGTGGTCAGCACCCCCGGGCCCGGGGTGATGATCAGGAAGAACACCGCGGCGGCGAAAGTCAGCATGGAACACTCCGGGTCTCGCCCGGGCGTCGGCCCGCGCCGCCGGCCGGCGCCGGCCCGCGCGCAGGATGGCG
>NZ_JBWOMN010000106.1:0-9421 GCF_056449545.1 Oceanicella sp.
CGCTCGGCGCTGTGCCCGGCGCCACGTTGGTGCTCCCCACCGCCGCCGCCCCCGCCCCCCCCGCGCCCCGGCGCCGCCGCCGCGGGGCCGCCGCCTGACCGAGGCGCAGCCCCGCCGCCGCCGGACCTGATCGCCGGAACGGGAAAGACCTTCGCCGCCCGGCGCCAAACCCGCCGCGCCGCCGAAGGCTTCACCGAAACGCCGCCGCCGGGCGCCAGTCAGCAAGGGGAATGCGCGCCGCAGGCGCGCTCCGTTTGGTCGCGGGCCCGCCCGCCGGCTTCACGCGGCGCCGTCCAGCCCGCGTCCGCGCAGCAGCGCCGCGACCTCCGGATCACGGCCCCGGAACGCCCGATAGGCCTCGGCCGGATCCTGGCGCCCGCCCGCCGCGTAGATGCAGCGCGCCAGCCGCGCCGCGACCTCAGGATCAAATGCGTCACCCGCCTCCTCGAAGGCGCCGAAAGCGTCCGCGTCCATCACCTCGGACCACATGTAGCTGTAATATCCGGCGGAATAGGCGTCGCTCTCGAACACATGCAGGAAATGCGCGCTGGCATGGCGCATGACGATCTCGCGGGGCATCCCCAGCCGCTCCAGCGCCGCCGCCTCAAACGCCTGCATGTCGAAATCCTCGACCGCCTCGGCGAGATGCGTCTCCAGATCCACCACCGCCGAGGCGATGTATTCGACGGTGGCGAACCCCTGGTTGAAATTCTTCGCCGCCAGCAGCCGGGCCGACAGATCTGCGGGCATTGGCGCGCCGGTGCGATGATGCAGCGCGTGGCGCGCCAGCACCTCGGGCCGGGACAGCCAATGCTCGAACAACTGGCTCGGCAATTCGACGAAATCCCGCGCCACATGGGTCCCCGACACCATCGGGTGGCGCACCTCCGACATCAGCCCGTGCAGCGCATGGCCGAATTCATGGAACAGCGTGCGCGCATCCTCATAGGTGAGCAGCGTCGCCTCGCCCTCGCCCCCGCGCGAGAAATTCATCACGTTGAGCACAATGGGGCGGATCTCGCCGACCGCCGGGTCGAAATGCTCCTGGTCGCGCAGCGCCGACATCCAGGCGCCGGAGCGCTTCGAGGGCCGGGCGAAATAGTCGCCGACGAACAGCCCCACATGGCGCCCGTCGCGGGTCACGTCCCAGGCCCGGGCGTCCGGGTGATGCAGGGTCAGGCCGTGAAGCTCGCGAAACTCAAGCCCGAACAATCGGTTGGCGCAGTCGAACGCCGCGCCGATCATGGCGTCGAGCTGGAAATACGGCTTGATCGCCGCCTCATCGAGATCATGATCCCGCTGGCGCAGCCTTTCGGACCAGAACCGCCAGTCCCAGGGCTCCAGGGTGATGTTGGCGCCCGCTTCGGCGGCCAGCGCGGCAAGCTTCGCCGCCTCCTCGCCCGCGCGCGCCTTGGCCGGGACCCAGACCCGCATCAACAGGTCGCGCACCGCGTCAGGCGTGCCCGCCATCTGCGGCGCCAGCTTGAACGCGGCGAAATTATCGTGGCCCAACAGCCGCGCGCGTTCGCGCCGCAGCGCCACGATGCGGGCGATGATCGCCGAATTGTCGCTGTCGGCGCCCCCCGCGCCGCGCCCGGTTCCGCGCGCGATCAGAGCCTTGAACGCGGTCTCGCGCAGATCGCGACGCTCCGAAAACTGCAGGAACGGGTTGATCGAGGACAGCGACAGGGTGATCGCATGGCCCTCCAGCCCGCGATCCCGCGCCGCGCGCGCGGCGGCCTCGACGAGAAAATCCGGCAGCCCCGCCATGTCCCCCGCGCCCAGCGACAGCACCCATCCGGCGCTGTCGGCGAGCACGTTCTGGGAAAACGCCGCGCCGAGGCTCGCCAGCTCCTCCATGATGGCGCTCATGCGCGCGCGCGCATCGGCGTCCAGCCTGGCGCCGGCGCGCAGCAGGTCGCGGCGATACAGGGTCAGCACCCGCAGCGCCTCGGCGTCGAGCCCCGACGCGTCGCGGCGCGCCCAGATATCCTCGACCCGCGCCAGCAGGCCGGGATCCATCCAGATCCGCGCGTGATGGCGGGCGAGCAGCGGCGCGACCTCGCGCTCGGCGGCGCGCATCGCGTCGTCCGAACAGCAGCCCACAAGCGTGTAGAACATGCCCGCGACCCGGCGCAGGGGGCGTCCGGCGGTCTCGAGCGCGGCGATGGTGTTGTCAAAATCCGGAGGGGCCGCGCTGGCGGCGATGGCGGCGACCTCCGCGTCATGAGCTGCGATGGCGGCGCGAAACAGGGCCGGAAAGCGCGCGGCCCCGATCGGTCCGCCGCCCTCGGCGCCATAGGGCGGCAGACCATGGGGCGCGGTGAAATCGCCGGCGAAAGGGCCCAGGGGATCGCTCACGCCCGGCCTCCGCCGCGTCGCGCCGCGCCGCGATCCGTCAGGTTGCGGCATTTCGCGGACAGGATTGAATCACGTAACATATTGAGTCCTCTGGCTGAGCCCGACGCGGCGTGGTCAATGCGCCAGGGCTTGCCGGATTGGCGCGGTGACATGCGCCGCCGGCCAGCCGGGATGCGGGCGCGGCGCTTTCCGATCTCAGCGCGCAAGGCTGGATCCGGATCGGCATGCGCATTTTTGTGACAGGATCGTGATAAATTTTTCAGATCAGGCGCCTTTTTGCCTCTTTTGAACTCTAGGCTTACCCAAAGCCAATACGCTGCGGGGGATAGACCAGATGGCCAGACGGCATGCCGCCGATCCGATCGCAGGCCCGACGCCTGACATGGCGTCTGAAACGGCCTCCCGGTCGACCTCCGGCCCGGCCTCCAAACCGAAATCCGGCGCGCCCCGTGACGCAGCGCCCGAATCCTCGCCCATTTCGCCCGCCTTGTCATCCCCGTTTTCGCCCGAACCCTGCGCCGCGACGCCGGATGCGCCCGAAGATGACAAAGTCGAGGACGCGGACAAGGCGCCGGTGCTGCTGCTCACCACGCTTGGGGCGGGCATCCTGCGCATCGCCGGCCAGGAGGCCATGCCCGCGCTCGGCGTCAAGAGCATCGCGCTGATCGCCTTCGTGGCCCTGCAGCCGGGACAGGTGGCGACCCGCGACATGCTGGTCGATCTGCTTTGGGGCCGCAGCCCGGTGGACAAGGGGCGCACCTGCCTGCGCCAGGAATTGCGCCGCATGCGCCGCGCGCTCGGCCCCGCCTTCGACCAGGCCATCATTGCGCGGGGCGGGCGCATCGCGTTGCGCAAGGACGCGGTCGATGTGGACGCGCTGAGGCTGGAAACCGCTGCGGCGGCGCGCGGGGTGGACGGGCTGGCGGCGCTTTTGGACCTGTGCGGCGGGGCGTTTCTGGGGCCGCTCTCGGTGTCGGAAATGGCGTTCCAGGACTGGGTGGCGCAGGAAAACAGCCGGCTGGAGGCCCTGACCCTCGACGGTCTGCTGCGGCTGATGCTGCTGGACGAGGGCGCCGAAAGGCTGCACCGGGCCATCGCCGCCGCGCATGTGCTGCTGCGCATCGATCCGTTGCAGGAGGACGTGCACGCGGCGCTGATCCGCATTCACGCCTCCTGCGGGCGGATCGCGCTGGCCCGCGCCCAGATCGACCGCTGCCGCGACCTGTTCATGGAGGAGCTCGGCGAGCCGCCCGGCATCGATCTGGAGGCGCTGCTGGACCAGTCCCGCCCGACCCGGCGCGCGGACCCTGCGGCGGTGGCCCCGAGCCCGGCGCGCAGCCGCGAGGACGCCCTGTCGCAGCGACCGCTGATCGCCGTCAGGGCGCGCGGCGGCGGCGCGCCCGGCGAACAGGATCAGGCGCAGGATCTGGCCGAACGCACCGTCGCCAACATGGCCGGGTCCAGCTGGATGCGCATCCAGACCTGCGACGAACTGCTGACCGCCGCCATGGACCGCGCCGGCATGGCGGCGATGATCGATTACGTGGCCATGCTGCGGCTGGAGTGGCGCGACGGGCTGCCCGCCGCCAATGTCAGCGTCTCGCGCCGGCATGACGGGGCGGTGGTGCTCATGCGCAGGATCACGGCCCCGCCGGGCGGCGAGATTCCGCCGCTGATCGCGCTGGCGCGCCAGATCGCCGCGGCGCTGTCCCCGGCGCTGCTGAATCTGGAAATGCAGGCCGAGGCCGCCCGCCCCGACGACTTCGACGCCGTGGACGACGACGATTTCGACTATTGGCGGGCGTTGATGCGGGCCCGGCGCCTGTTCTGGCATGGCGGGCGCGACGGTCTGATCCGGGCGCGCGATCTGACCGGGCGGGCGCTGGAGCGCCATCCGTCGGATTGCGCGGCGCTGTGCCTGCTGGCCTCGACGCATCTGATGGAATGCTGGATGGGCTGGACCGAGGCGCCCCGGGATTCGCTGTTCATCGGGCGCGAGATCGCCCTGCGCGCGGTGCGCGACGCCCCTGACGAGGCCCTGTCCCATCACACGCTCGGCGCCGCGGTGGCGATGCTGCACGAACGCAGCGACGCGCGCGGCCACCAGCTGCATGCGCTGAAGCTGCTGCCCAGCTATTCCCCCGCCAAGGGCGAGATCGCCCGGCTTCTGGCGCTGGACGGCGCCTGCGACGAGGCCTGCGACTGGGCCGACCTGGCGCTGACGGCCAGCCCCATGGACCCCAACGCGCCGGCCTGGATCCGCAGCAAGGCGCTGGCGCATTTCGCCGTGGGCAACCCCGGCGAGGCGCTGCAATTCGCACGGGAATCGATCCGCCTGCGCCCGAACTGGGTGTATTCGCGCCTGCTCGGCGCCGCCTGTCTGATCGAGATGGGCGACGAGGCCGAGGCCCGGCGCATCCTGCCCCCGGAGGTGCATCGCCGCCATGGCTCGTCGCTGGAGGCCCTGCGGCTGACCCACCCCTTCGAGGACCAATCCCGATCCGAGGCGCTGACCGACGCCTTCATCGCGCTGACGCCCGACGCCTGACTTTCGCCAGTTCAGGCGCCGGCCCTTTTCGCGGGACCGGGCCGGGCATCTGGCCGTTTTCCGGGCCAAGTCGGGGGCCGGGGCCGGGGGCCAAGTCGGGGGCCGGGCCGGGGGCCAAGTCGGGGGCCAGGCCGGGGGGCCAAGTCGGGGGCCGAGCCGGGGGCCGGATCAGGCGTCGGGCTCTGGCCGTCCCCGGAAACCGGCGGCGATCATGTACATCTCGGCGCTGTCCTGGCGGCTCGACGGCGGCTTCACGTGGGACACCTTTTCGAAATCCCGCTTCAGCCCGGCCAGCAATTCGCCCTCTGCGCCGCCCAGCAGCACCTTGGCGACGAACACGCCGCCGGGGCTGAGAACGTCATGGGCGAACAGCGCCGCAGCCTCGCACAACGCCACGATGCGCAGATGGTCGGTCTGGCGGTGCCCCGAGGCGAACGCCGCCATGTCCGACAGCACCACGTCCGCCGGGCCGCCCAGCGCCGCCTTGACCCGATCATCGGCGCCCTCGTCGAGGAAGTCCAGTTGCAGGAACGCCGCCCCCGGCAGCGGCTCGACGGCTTGCAGATCGACCCCCAGCACGGTCCCGACCTTCTTGCCCGACCTGGCGCCCAGCGCGTTGACCCGCGCCACAGCCACCTGCAGCCAGCCCCCCGGCGCGCTGCCCAGATCCACGACCCGCGCGCCCGGCTTCAGGAACCGCATCTTGTCGTCGATCTCCAGCAGCTTGTAGGCGGCGCGCCCGCGATAGCCGTCGCGCCGCGCCGCCGCCACATAGGGATCGTTGAGCTGGCGTTCCAGCCAAAGGGTCGAGGCCAGCTTGCGCCCCTTGGCGGATTTCACCCGGGTCTTCAATTCCCTCTGCCCGCGCCCCGAAGTCTTGCCCCGGCTCGCCGCATCGGTGTCGCCGCGCTGGTTGCGCCGCTCGCCGGGCCGCGGGCCCGTCCCCGAACCCGAACCCGACCCCGAACCTGATTTGCCCCGACCGCCCTTCATGCGCCGCGCGTCCTTTCCGACCACATCTGACTGTAGAGCAGCCCCTCGCGCAGCCCCCGATCCGCGACCCGGATCCGCGTCACCGGCCAGAGCCGCAGGATGGTCTGCAGGATCGCCGCCCCGGCGATCACCATCTGCGCCCGGTCCGGGCCGACCCCGGGATGGGCGCGCCGCCCCTCCAGCCCCAGATTGATCAGCTGCGACACATGCCGGTCCACGTCCGCCGTGGCCAGCCACATGCCGTCCACCTTGGTGCGGTCGTATTTCAGCAGCCCCTTGTGGATCGCGCCCAGCGTCGTGACGGTGCCCGAGGCGCCGATGATCTGCAGCCGCGCGATGCGCGCCTGGCTGAATTCGTCGTCATAGGGGCCGAATCCGGTGATGTGCTCCTCGAAGAACCAGGCCATCAGCGCGTAACGGCTGCGATCGTCCTTCACGTCGGAGAATTTGTCATGCAGGGTCGCGACTCCCAGCGGCGCCGAGATCCAGTCCACCACCCGCGCCCGCGCCTCGCGGCGCATTTTCGAGCGGTCCCGCCCCCCGGCGCCCGGCGCCAGCGCCATGATCATGTCTTCGCGGCTGTGAAGGTCGGCGCCCGCCAGGTCGATCCAGATCAGCTCCGTCGATCCGCCGCCGATGTCGAACACCATCAGGTGCTCGGCCTCCGGATCGAGCAGCGGCGCGCAGCCGGCGAGCGCCAGGCGGGCCTCCTGCTCGGTGGTGATCAGCTCCATGTGCAGCCCGGTCTCGCGACGCACGCGGGCCAGGAACTCGCGGCCGTTGGCGGCGCGTCGGCAGGCCTCGGTGGCGACGATTCGGGTGGAGCGCACGCCGTGGCGGCGGATCTTGGCGGCGCAGACCCGCAGCGCGTCGATGGTGCGGTCCATGGCGGGCGAGGACAGCACGCCGGTCTGCTCGACCCATTCGCCAAGCCGGACATTGCGCGAAAACGCGTCCATGACGGTGAAATAGGCGCCGTCCGGGCGCGCGATCAGCAACCGGCAATTGTTGGTGCCGAGATCGAGCGCCGCAAATCGCGGCGGAGTCCTGTCGTCGTCGCTGGCCGTCCCGGCGCCATTGGCGCGCCCGGGAGCGGATGCTGCGCTGTTTCCAGGCGCCATGATCGATGTTCCGATTGCAAGCGGGCCTCAAGCCCACCGTTTCGTCCAGACCTACCGGAAGGCGCCGATGACGGCAAGGGCGAGACGGGCGCGATGGCGCGGCCAGGGCGGCGGCGGCGGGGATCGAAACGGAAAGGGACCGCCCGGCTTTCGCCAGGCGGTCCCCTTGAAGCTTTCAGCCGTGATGGATCGGCGTTCAGGCCTTGCGGCGCAGGCGGCGCATGCCGGCAAGACCGGCGATGCCCGAGATCAGCAGCAGACCGGCGCCGGGCAGCGGCACGTCGACCGAGACCTGCTGGAGATCGCCGACGATGAAGTCGTCGAACCCAAAGGTGTCATTGTTGCCGGTGACCGTGAAGCTCAGGCGCGTGAACGGATTGTTCGTGCGGGTCACGCCCCAGAACAGCAGATTGCCGTTGGCGCTGTTGGCGGCGCCGATGGTCCACTGACCGTTCTGAACCCCGCCCGAATCAAAGGCCGTGAGCACAAGCTGACCGTCGAAATCGCCGATGTCGGTGCCGTAGAACCCGAAGGCCGCCACTTCCTGATCGAACTGAACTTCGAAATTCTGGCTGGTGCGGACCCGCCAGTAGTTGCTGTTCTGGGCCACGTCCTCGGTCGTGTTGAACCGGCCCTGACCGTCGGGCGACGACAGCACCTGTTGACTGCCGAGCAAGTTGGCCGTGATGCTGCCGATCGACCCCGGGAAGGAAATCGCAAGCGGCGCGACCTGTCCGGAAGAGAAGGATTCGAAATCTTCGGATCCGACGCCCACAAGTCCCGAAAGGAAACTCGCGCGTGCGTTCTTGGAATTGGTCCAAGTCGCCGAATCGTTGGGGTCAACGATTTGATCTTGACCAAAGAATGTTGCGGCGGAAGCGCCTGTGACGCTCAGCGCCGCGAAGGCCGCGAGGGCCAACGCCGTAGCAGTTTTTTTCAACATGGTGATTCCCACATATGATTACACCGCCGCTTTTCTAGCAGCTTCGGGCGGGTCCTGTCATTAACTATTAACCGGCGCGAAAGGAGATGGCGGCTTGGAAACCACTCCGCAGATAGAGAAATTCGCCGACTGCGGCGCGAGACACGCGAAGGGAACGGCATCATCGGAAGCGTTTTTGCACACCACTGTGCCATTCCCATACAAACCGGGCGGAAATGTCCGGCGATCATTCATATTCGCGTGGAGTTTATGATGCTTCGCCGCCGTCGCCGCGGACAGGCGCGAATTGTCGCGCCAGGGCGATATCGCCTCTCGCGCCGCGGCAGGGGACGATTCGCATGACGCGGACGCCGCCGTCGCCGCCCGGGCGGACGCTTCGCCCCGCCGGGCCGGCGGCGAGGCCGGCGAACACCGTGCTGCTGGACCTGAACGCGGGCGATTCGCTGGCCGGAGAGGTCGCCGGGGTCATCGCCGCCGCCCCGCTCGGCGCAAGGGTGGAAATCTGGAGCTTCGATCCCCCCGCCGCCCGCGCCCGCGCCGCCGCCGCCCTGCGCGCGGCGGGTTTCGAGCCGGTGCTGCGCGCCGCCTTGAAGCCGCTGCTGCACTGGGCCATGGGCGAGTCGCCGGGGTCGGGATCGCCGCTGGCGGGCGCGCGATCGGCGGTGATCCGCTGCCCCGCCGTCGACGGCGCGCCGCCGCGGCGGTTTGCGCTGGAATGCCACCCGCTGCTGCAGATGGCCCCCTGTCCGGTCCGGCTCGACACCGCGCCGCCCGGGCCGCGCGACGCGCCCGCCTGGTACGACGTGGAAATCAGCGCGGGGGAAATCAGCGCGGGGGAGATCAGCGCGGGGGAGATCGGCGCGGGGGCGTCCAGCCGCCGCGCCGCGCGGGTCTTCGCCCCCAATCGATGGCGCGAGGGGCCCGGCGGCGCGCCGGTTCTTTCCGCCTGCGGCTGGCTGCGGATCACCCCGCCCGGGGCCGCGCGCCCCTGCGTGGACCGGCCGCTGGACTCCGGGCTCGACGCCTGTTTTCACGCCATGATCGACGCGCTGCGCAGGCGCGACTGGCGCGGGCCGGGGCCGCATTTCGACCGCCTGACGCTGCGCATCGAGGCGCCGCTGCAAGACGCGCCGCTGCCCGTGGGCCACGAATGCCTCAGCCTCGCGGAGGCGCTGCACGAGGATCTGTATTTCTCGGCGCTCGATCTGTTGCGCGCCGCCGCCGGGCTGTCGCGGGGCGATCGCGGCCTCTGCCCCGGGCAGATCGTGCCCGAGGTGATCGCGGTTGACGGCCCGCTGCGCGCCACGGCGACCATGACCCCGGCGGCGCCCCCGACCGCCCCCCGCGCCCCGCGCCCGCCCCCCGCGCCCATGGATCCCGCGGCCATGGATCCGGCAAGCGCGGATCGCGCGCTCCGCCCCGGGCAGATCGCCGGGGCGCTGGCGCGGCTCGGCG
>NZ_JBWOMN010000107.1:0-5462 GCF_056449545.1 Oceanicella sp.
GCTGCTGAGCGCGGGATCGGACAAGGCGGGGCTGCTGAGCGCGGGATCGGACAAGGCGGGGCTGCTGAGCGCGGGATCGGACAAGGCGGGGCCGGGTTCGCCGATCTTCTGGGCCGCATCGGCGCCCGCATCGGGCTGGAGCGCCTGACGCGGTTTCAGCCCGCCGACAGCCATATCCCCGAAAAGACCGCGCATCTGGCCGCCGCCGCCTATGCGACCGCGGCGACGGGTTGGCCGGCGCCGGCCATGGCGCGCCCGGCGCTGCTGTTCGCGCCGGAGCCGCTGGCCGCCTGCGCGCCGGGGCGCCCGCCGCGCGGCTTTCGCTGGCGCGGCCGCGATCATCGCCTGCGCGCCGTCGCCGGGCCCGAGCGCATCGCCCCGGAGTGGTGGCTCGACGATCCCGCCTGGCGCGGGGGCGCGCGCGACTACTGGCGGGTGGAGACCGAGACCGGCGCGCGGTTCTGGCTGTTCGAGGCGCTGGGCGGCGCGCCGAACCGGGTCGGGCGCGGCGGCTGGTTCGCGCAGGGGATTTTCGCGTGAGCCGCGCGCCGGGTCAGGGCGCCGGAACGCCCGAAAGTCTCAGCCGCGCCAGAACGCCGCCGTGAACAGCACATAGACGGTGACCAGTTCCAGCCGCCCCACCAGCATGGTCATGGCCAGCAGCCATTTGGCGCTGTCCGAAAGCGATGCGAAATTGCCCGCCGGGCCGATGATCTCGCCCAGTCCGGGGCCGATATTGGCCAGCGCCGTGGCCGCGCCCGACACCGAGGTGATGGTGTCGTGCCCCAGCATCCCCATGGCGACGGACACCACGCCCAGCGTCAGGAAGAACAGGAAGAAATACGACATGACCGAGGAAGCCACCTCCTCGCCCACCTGCTGGCCGCCGTAGCGCGGGGTGAAGACGCCGTGGGGCGAATGGATGCGCTGGATCTGGCTGAGGATGGTGGCGAAGACGATCTGGTAGCGGAAAATCTTGATCGAGCAGGCGGTGGAGCCGGCGCAGCCCCCGATCAGCCCCATGATGAAGAACACCGCCACCGCGAAGGGCCCCCAGGCGTCGTAATCGACGCTGGCGAAGCCGGTGCCCGAGATGATCGAGATGGTGTTGAACAGCGATTCGCGAAACGCGTCCTCGGCGCCCGCCTCCGAGGTCAGCAGCCGGAAGACCGACAGCACCAGCACCAGGATCCCGGTCACCCCCAGATAGGCGCGGATCTGGGAATCCTGCAGCAGCGGGCGCGCGGTGCCGGCGGCGAACTGCACCAGCCGCACGAAGGGCAGGCTGGCGAGGATCATGAACACCGAGGCGATGTATTCCACATTGCTTTCGAAATGCCCCAGCGAGGCGTCGTAATTGGCGAAGCCGCCGGTGGAAATGGTGGTCATCGCGTGCACCAGCGCATCGAAGGGCGACAGCCCGTCGGCGATGTAGGCCAGGATGCAGGCCAGCGTCAGCCCCAGGTAGATCCAGGAAATCGAGGCCGCGATCTCGCCCGCGCGGGGCAGGATCTTGCCGAAGGTCTCGAAGGCCTCGGATCTGAACAGCTGCATGCCGCCGACCCGCAGCGCCGGCAGGAAGGCCATGGCCACCACGACGATGCCCACGCCGCCGAACCATTGCAGCAGGCCGCGCCACAACAGCGTGCCCCTGGGCATGTCGTCAAGCCCGCTGAACACCGTGGAGCCGGTGGTGGTGAGCCCGGACATCGCCTCGAAGAACGCATCGGTGTAGGAGGCGCCGGGCGCGCCGAGGATGAACGGCAGCGCCCCGAACACCGGCAGCAGCAGCCAGGCGGCGGTGGTGAGCAGGAAGGTCTGCTGGATGCTCAGCCCCTGCCGGCGCGAGGGGCGGCAGGCGGCGGCGCAGGTCAGCCCGCCAAGAATGGTGAGAAACCCAGACAGCGCGAAGGCGCGCCAGTTTTCATGGCCGCCGTAGATGTCCGCCGCCATGGGCAGCGCCATCGCGGCCCCGAGCGCCGCGACGAGCAATCCGATGACATAGCCGGGCGGGCGCAGATCGATCATGGCAGCGAGGATTGCGTCAGCGCGCGCGCGCTGTCAACGCGGCGCGGGTTCGCGCCCCGGCGGGGCGGGCGCCATGCGGGGGCGGGCGGTCGCGGCGCCATGGCGACGGCGCGTTCACCCGGCCCGGCTGGCGGGGCGCCCGATCAGGTCGAGGAATTCCTTGCGCGTCGACGGGTTCTTGCGAAACAGCCCGCGCATCATCGAGGTGACCATGGTGACGCCGGGCTTGTGCACGCCGCGCGTCGACATGCAGTGGTGTTCGCCCTCGATCACCACCGCCACCCCGCGCGGCGTCAGTTCGCGTTCCAGCGCGTCGGCGATCTGCGCGGTCATCTTTTCCTGCACCTGCAGGCGTTTGGCGTAGATGTCCACCACCCGCGCCAGCTTGGAAATCCCCACCACCCGGTCGCGGGGCATGTAGCCCACATGCACCCGCCCGATGATCGGGGCGAGGTGATGTTCGCAATGGCTTTCAAAACGGATGTCGGTGAGCACCACCATCTCGTCGTACCCCTCGACCTCCTCGAAGGTGCGGCGCAGCATCGCGCGCGGGTCTTCGCCATAGCCGCGGAACCATTGTTCGAAGGCGCGGGCGACCCGGGCCGGGGTGTCGGTCAGCCCCTCGCGGTCCGGGTTGTCCCCGGCCCAGCGCAGCAGCACCCGCACGGCGGCCTCGGCTTCGGCGCGCGAGGGGCGCGATGCGGCGTCGGCGGGGCGGATCGGATCGGCGGTTTTCTCGGTCATGGCGATTTCCCGGCGCGGCGGCGCTCAGATGGACTGCGCCGGCGATCCCGGCGTCGAGGCAATGGGCATACAAGACGCAAACCTGCGCCGCCACGTCTTTCGCGACGCATGGGCGGGCCTGCGCGCCGCGCGGGCGCCGGGTCAGACCGCCGCCAGCGCCTGGTCGAGATCGGCGATCAGGTCGACCGGGTCCTCCAGCCCGCAGGACAGCCGCACCAGCCCGGGCGAGATCCCCAGCGCCGCGCGCTGGTCCTCGCTCAGCCGTTGATGGGTGGTGGTGGCGGGATGGGTGACGATGCTTTTGGCGTCGCCGAGATTGTTGGAGATCAGCACCACCCGCAGCGCGTTCAGGAACCGGAACGCCCCGGCCTTGCCGTGCTCGATCTCCAGCGCGATCATGGTGCCGCCGGTCTGCATCTGGCGCTGCGCCAGCGCGTATTGCGGGTGATCGGGGCGCCCGGGATAGATCAGGGTCTTCAGGCCGGGGCGCCCGGCCAGCGCCGCGGCGATCTCGGCGGCCGCGGCGGCCTGGGCGCGGCAGCGCAGGTCGATGGTCTCCAGCCCCTTCAGCATCACCCAGGCGTTGAACGGCGACAGCGCCGCGCCGGTGTGCTTCAGATAGGGTTCGACTTCATCGCGGATGAAGCGTTTCGACCCCAGCACCACGCCGCCGAGACAGCGGCCCTGGCCGTCGATATGCTTGGTCGCCGAATAGATCACCGCGTCGGCGCCCAGCGCCAGCGGGCGCTGGAAAACCGGGGTGGCGAACACGTTGTCCACCAGCAGCCGCGCCCCGGCCTCGTGGCAGATGCCGGCCACTTCGGCGATGTCGATCAGCGCCAGCGTCGGGTTCGACGGGGTTTCCAGGAATGCCAGCACGGTGTCCGGGCGCATGGCCGCGCGCCACGCCGCCGGATCGCCGCCGTCGACGAAGGTCACCTCGACGCCGAATCGCGGCAGCAGGGTCTCGATGATGTAAAGGCACGACCCGAACAGCGCCCGCGCCGAGACCACGTGATCCCCCGCCTTGAGCTGGCAGAAGATCGCCGCGTTCACCGCCGCCATGCCCGAGGCGGTGGCGAAGGCGGCCTCGGCGCCTTCGAGCAGCGCGATGCGCTCCTCGAACATGCGCACCGTGGGGTTGCCGTAGCGGGCATAGATGAATCCGGGATCGTCGCCGGTGAATCGGGCCTCGGCGGCCTCGGCGTCGGGATAGACGAAGCCCTGGGTCAGATACAGCGCCTCGGACATCTCGCCATGCTGGCTGCGGGCGGTTCCGCCATGCACAAGCAAGGTGCGCGGGCTCAAGTCGTGGTTCTGGGTCATGGTCTTGTCCGGGACGTGTCCCGGCTCCCGCTCTGGCGCCCGACCGAGGGGCGCGGATGATGGGGATCGGGGCGGCGGCGCGGCTCCCGACCTCTTTAGCGGCATGTTTTACGTGGCCCGCAATCCGGTCTTACAAATCGCCACGATCAGCCTGTTACGCGCCGCGCGCCGCAAGGTCAAGCGGGGCGGGCGGCGGTTGGCGCGCGGGAAAATCCCGTCCAATTCATCTGATCTTCATCGGATTGAAACGGGTTTACCGAATGATCGGCCTATCGGGATGCGAGCAGCGGCCGATCTCCGGCCGCGCGTCTTCGGCACGGAAGCACATATGGCGCTGTTGCATGTCACAGCGAGCTCGCACGGCCTCCGGCTCGCCGATCAGGCGACGGACTCGGCGCATCCCCGCAACGGCCTGCTGGCGGCGCTGGAAAACGTGCCCGCCGGCGCGCCGGTGGCGATCCTGATCCACGGCTACCGATTCTCGCCGCAGAAGCCGGCGCTCGATCCTCACAGGGATTTGTTCGGGGCGGGGCCCGTCGCCCCGCCCGATGACCCGCCCGATGACCCGCCCGATGATCCGCGCCAGGACGCGGGCGACGACGCGGGCGACCATGGGGGCGGCGATTCGGGCGATCATCCCGTGGATGCGAACTGGCCCGCGGGGCTGGGCTTCACCCGGCGGGGCGTTGATGACGGGCTGTGCATCGGCTTTGGCTGGGACGCCAGCCCGGGGCAGTTTCGCAGCCTCGGGCGCAGGGGGTTCGCGCGCATCTATCACCGCGCGGCCGAGGCCGGGGCCCGGCTGGCCGACCTGATCGCGGCGCTGGCGGCGGTGCGCCCGGATCTGCGCTACGACCTGTTCGCCCATTCGCTGGGCGCGCGGGTGGCGCTGCGGGCGCTGCACGCGCCGCGCGTCGGGCGGGTGGCGCTGCTGGGCGGGGCGGAGCACGCGGCGGTGGCCCGCGCCGGCCTGCCGGACCCGTGCCCGGGCGGACCCGAGATCTACAACGTCATCTCGCGCCAGAACGATCTCTTCGACGCGCTGTTCGAATACGCCGCGCCGCGCCCCGAAGGCCTGCCCCCCGGGGCGCTGGGCCGCGCCGGGCTGGGCGAGCGCCGCCCGGATTGGGTGGATCTGCAGCTGGACGGGCCGGAATTCGAAAGCTGGCTGGCGGCGCGCGGCGTCGGGCTTGGCCCGGCGACGGCGCGGATCTGTCATCGCTGCTTTTACACCCGCCCCAACGCCATGGAGCTTTACGCCCGCATCCTGCGGATGCGCGCCCATTGGTCGATCGCCGCCATGCGCGACGCCGGCCTGCCCGAAGCGCTGTGCCCGCGCTGGTCGCGCCTGACCCCGCGCCGCG
>NZ_JBWOMN010000108.1:0-4148 GCF_056449545.1 Oceanicella sp.
CCGCGGGGGGGGGCGCCCGCGCCCGCGCCGCCGGGGTCCAGCCCCGGCCCGCCCCCCCCGCCATCGCCGGGGGGGGGTTGGCGCGGGCCGCCCCGCTGCCGGACACCGACGCGCCTTCAGGTTGAATTTTGCGCGATGCGCGACAAACGCGCATCGCGCCCGGCCGCAACTTGCGCTAAGCTGTCGCCCGATCGAACACTGACCAGACGCATGACGGCCAGACATTCAGCGGCCGGAGACCCAGAGGATTGCACCCGTGATGGACGCCCCGCACCCGGCGATCACCCCCGAAGGCATCAAGCTCTACCGCCCCGAGGATTTCGAGGGCATGCGCGCCGCGGGGCGGCTTGCCGCCGAGATACTCGACGACATCGCGCCGCATGTGCGCCCGGGCATCACCACCGGCGGGCTCAACGACATCATCCAGGGGATGGTGGTCGCGGCCGGCGCGGTGTCCGCCACCATCGGCTATCGCGGCTATCAGCACGCCAGCTGCATCTCGCTCAACCACGTGGTCTGCCACGGCATTCCGGGCCCCAGGAAACTGCGCGACGGCGATATTCTCAACATCGACGTGACGGTGATCGTGGACGGCTGGTACGGCGACAGTTCGCGCATGTACGCGGCGGGCAAGCCGGCGCGCCGCGCCGAACGGCTGATCGACGTCACCCATCGGGCGCTGATGGCGGGCATCGCGCAGGTGCGCCCGGGCGCCACCTTCGGCGATATCGGCGCGGCGATCCAGACCCTGGCCGAACGCGAACGCTGCTCGGTGGTGCGCGATTTCTGCGGACATGGGCTTGGACGGGCGTTTCACGAACCGCCAAACGTGCTGCATTTCGGTCACCCCGGCGCCGGGGCGGCGTTGCGCCCGGGCATGTTCTTCACCATCGAGCCGATGATCAATCTGGGGCGCCCGGAAACCAAGACCCTCGCCGACGGCTGGACCGCCGTCACCCGCGACAGGTCGCTGTCGGCGCAGTTCGAACACTCGATCGGCGTCACCGAGGATGGCTGCGAGATCTTCACCCTGTCCCCCGGCAATCGCTTTCATCCGACTTGGGGGCGCTGATCCCGCACGGCTTTTCTTGCCGGATCCGGGCTTGCGGGGCGCGATGTTTACCGCCCGCTAACCACTGCGCTGCGATCATCTGCGCGCCGACAGCCGGAGCCGCAGATGACAAGACGAGTTTTTTCAGGCGATTTGTTCGCCGATCCCGCCGCGCAGGAGGACGCGTTTCGCGAACGCCCGGCCAGCGGATTCGCGCCCACGGGCGTGGGGCGCGGGCCGGAATCCGGGCCTGAAAATGGCTGGGAAAATGGCTGGGAAAATGACTGGGAAACAGGACCGGAAATCGCGTCCGCCATTGATTTCAGGACCGATTTCGGCGCGCCGGCGGCGCCCGGACAGCGCCCGGATCCGGCGCTGGAGCCGGTCTTCGAGCCCATCGGCGAACAGATCGACGGCAAGCCCCATTACACCGATCACCGCACCCGCCTGCGCGCGCGATTCCTGCAGGCCGGCCCCGAATCGCTCGCCGATTACGAAATGCTCGAACTGGTGCTGTTTCGCGCCATAGCGCGGCGCGACGTGAAGCCGCTGGCCAAGCAGCTGCTGGCGATGTTCGGGGATTTCAACCACGTGATCTCGGCCCCGCCGGCGCGGCTGATGGAGGTCAAGGGCGTGGGCGCCGCGGTGGCGCAGGAACTGAAGATCGTCGAGGCGGCGGCGCATCGCCTGGCGCAGTCGCGGGTGATGGGGCGCGACGCGCTGTCGTCGTGGGACGCGCTGGTGACCTATTGCCGCCAGCGGCTGGCGCATGAAATGAACGAACAGTTCCGGGTGCTGTTTCTCGACCGCAAGAACATTCTCATCGCCGACGAGGCGCAGCAGAAGGGCACCGTCGATCACGTGCCGGTCTATCCGCGCGAGGTGGTGCGCCGGGCGCTTGAGCTGAACGCCTCGGCGCTGATCCTGGTGCACAACCACCCCTCGGGCGATCCCAGCCCCTCGCAGGCCGACATCGACATGACTCGGCGCATCCTGCGCGCCTGCGACGCCATGGGCGTGACGGTTCACGACCATATCATCATCGGCAAGGACGACGTGGCGAGCTTTCACGCCATGGGGCTTCTGGGCTGATCCGCCGCCCCGAACGCCCCGAACGCCCCGAACGGCTATTCCGGTGGGGCCGTGGCGATCATCGAGGGGCGGGCGGCGACGGTCTCGAACCATGCCGCCAGCGCCGGATTGGCCTTGCGCCACGGGGTTTTCAGGCGGAAATCAAGATAGCCCAGCGCGCAGGCCAGCGCGATCTGACCCATGTTGAAATCGCCCGCCAGCCGCGACCCGGCGGCGGCGTCGATCGCCGCGAGCGCCGCGTCGATCTTTTGCCCCTGCGCGTCCTTCCAGGCCTGCGAGCGGGCCGCCTCGTCGCGCATCCGGTCCTCGTAGACGATGGCCAGCGCCGCCTCGGCGACGCCATGCGCGGTGCTTTCCAGCACCAGAACCGGCCATAGCGCCTCGCCCTCCGGATACAGGCGCTCGCCGCCCGGGCGCGCGCCCAGATAGCGCGCGATCACCCGGCTGTCATGCAGCGCCTCGCCTGAATCGAGCAGCAGCGCCGGGATCTTGCCCAGCGGATTGGCGGCGCGAACCGCCGCCACGGTCGCCATCGGCGTGGTGGCGCCGTCGACGATCTCGACCGCGGCGATCTGGCCGGTCTCGTGCAGCGCGGTCATGACCATGCGCACGAAAGGCGACATCGGCGAGTGCAGCAGTTTCATCAGCTTTCTCCCAGCGTCAGGCGGCGCAGGCGAAACCGCCCGAGCCCGGCGATGTCAATGTCCAGACCCGGCCCGGCGGCGCCGAATCGCAGTGCGCCGCGCCAGCGCCCGGCGGCGTCGGCGCGGGCCTCGCCGCCGCCATGGCCGGCGCGCAGCGCGACCCCGTCATCGAGCCGGTCCAGCGCCGCGTCCCGGTCCGCGTCGTGAGGCCCGGCGGGATTGACGCGGCGCGACGCGGCGTAGACCAGCGCCGCCGCGGCGGCGAGTTTCGCGGCTTTCAGCGCCAGCGGCGCGAATGCGATCGGTGCGGGCATGATGTCCTCCGGTCAAATGCGAGGGCGCGGCGCGGCCCTCGCCGGTCAACATGGGGCAATGGCGACGGAAATCCGCCGCGCGTCAGCCCGTGCGCCGCGCCGCGCCGCCGGCGAGCGCGCCGGCGAAGCGGCCAAGGCGGATCATCGCGTCTTCGAGCGCCGCGTCATCCACGGTCAGCGCCACCCGCAGATGCCCCGCCGCCGCCGCGCCAAAGCTTTCGCCCGGCATCACCGCGATGCGCTCGGCATCCAGCAGCCGATGGGCGAAATCCTGGCCGCTCAGCCCCGAGGCGCGGATGTCGAGCATCACATACATGGCCCCGTCGGATTGCGCCGCCCGCACGCCGTCGCACCCGGCCAGCGCCCCCAGCGCCACGTCGCGGCGCCGTGCGAACACCGCCGCGATCGCGGCCTCCTCGGCGGCGCCCTTGGCGAGCGCGAATTCGGCCGCATCCTGGATGAAGCCCGGCAGCCCGTAGGCGACGTTCAGCGCCAGATCGGTCATCAGGCGGATCAGCTCCGCCGGCGCCGCCGCCCAGCCCAGCCGGAACCCGGTCATGGCAAAGCTTTTGGACATCGACCCGATCACCACCGTGCGCGCCGCCATGCCCGGCAGGGCGCGCGGCGACAGGTGTTCGCCGCGATAGACCATGCCGTCATAGACCTCGTCCGAGATCAGCCAGACGCCGCGCGCCTTGACGATTTCGGCCACGCCTTCAAGGGTTTGGCGCGAATACACCGCGCCGGTGGGGTTGTTGGGCGTGTTGATCAGCGCCGCGCTCGCCCCGTCGCAGGCCTTGTCGAACGACTCCAGATCGATCTGGAACCCGGTCTCGGCGCGCGCCTGCGCCACCGCCACGCGGCAGCCCGCGGCGCGCAGGGTGCCGGGATAGGTGGCGTAATAGGGGTCGACGATCACCACCGGCCGGCCCGGATCGGCGCAGGCCTGCATGGCGTAGAACAGCGCCGCCTGGCCGCCCGCCGCGACGATGACGTTTTCGGGCGCGCAGGGGGCGCCGGTCGCGCGGGCGGTGCGCGCCGCGATCC
>NZ_JBWOMN010000109.1:0-35680 GCF_056449545.1 Oceanicella sp.
CCGCGCGCCGCTCAGCCGCCGGTCGCCATGCGCAGCGCGTCCAGCAGCGCGGCGTTTTCGTAGCCGTCCGGCGCCAGCCCCCGCGCGCGCTGGAACGCCCGGATCGCGCGGCGCGAATTCGGCCCGATGATTCCGTCCGCGCCCTTCGTGTCGTAGCCGAGCGCGGTGAGCCGCTGCTGCAGCTCGATCTTGTCGTCGCGCGACATGGGCCGGTCGCCGCGCGGCCAGGCCCCCCGGATCGGCCCGCCGCCCATGATGCGATCGCCCAGATGCCCCACCGCCAGCGCGTAGGAGGTGGCGTTGTTGTAGCGCTTGATGACCCGGAAATTGCGGAACACCACGAAGGCCGGGCCGCGCGCGCCCGCCGGGGCGATCACCGAAGCCTCGCCCTGAGCCGGCAGCGCCGACCCGTCGAAGCGCGTCACCCCCATCGCCCCCCACTGCGCCGCGCTGCGCCGGATCGACTGATCGGCCAGCGCGTAGTCGAAATCGTCGGGCAGGCGCGCCTCCACGCCCCAGGGCTCGCCCAGACGCCAGCCAAAGCGCGACAGGTAGTTGGCGGTGGAGGCCAGCGCGTCCGCCGCGTCCGTCGTCCAGACGTCGCGCCGCCCGTCGCCGTCGAAATCAACCGCATAGGCGGCGAAGGAGGTGGGGATGAACTGCGTGTGCCCCATGGCCCCGGCCCAGCTGCCAAGCATGCGGTCCGGCGTCACGTCGCCGTTCTGGATGATCTTCAGCGCCGCGATCAGCTGTTCCTCGGCGAAGCCGCGCCGGCGCCCCTGCCAGGCGAGGGTGGCGAGGCTCTCGATCACCGGGATGTCGCCGTAATTGAAGCCGTAGGCGCTCTCCAGCCCCCAGATCGCCAGCACGATCTGGCGATCGACGCCGTATCGCGCCTCGATGCCGTCGAGGATGGCGCGCTTCTCGGCCAGCTGCGCGCGGCCCTCCGCGACGCGGGTGTCGGACACGGCGCTGTCGAGGTATTTCCAGATCGGGCGCGAGAATTCCGGCTGATAGGCGTCAAGCTCCAGCACTCGCGCGTTGACGCCCACATCGGCAAAGGCGGCGTCGAAAACCTCGCCCCGCACCCCCTGCGCCAGCGCCTTGCGCCGGAAGCCGCCGCGCCACTGGGCGAAATCGGCGGGCTGGGCGGGTTGGGCGGCGCCCTGCGCGGGCCGCGCCTGCGGCGCGCCGGCCATGGATCCGGGCCCCTCCGCCGCGGCGCAGCCGCCGAGGATCGCGGCAATCATGCTCAGCAGGCTCAGTCTGACGGCGATCATCGCGCGCTCCGTGTTTGTCGGTTGTCCCGGTCGTGGCGGGAAGCCTATCTTGAGCCGCGCCGCAAAAAAAGGCGAGGCTGCGCGCAAGGCGGCGGCAAACGATCTGAAAGGACCCGCGCATGAAGGTCAACGAAGCGGTGGAGCGGCGCATCTCGGTGCGCGCCTTCCTGCCGGACCCGGTTCCGCGCCCGGTGCTGGAACGCGTGCTGGCGCGCGCGGCGCGGGCGCCCTCGGGGGGCAATCTGCAACCCTGGCTGGTCTCGGTGCTGGAGGGCGCGGCGATGGCGCGGTTTCGCGAGGTCATGGGCGCGCGGCTGGCGGCGGGCGGGCCGGATCCGCTGGAATACCCGGTCTATCCCGAAAACCTGCACGAGCCCTACCGCACGCGGCGCTTCGAGGTCGGCGAGGCCATGTACGCGCTGCTCGGGATCGGGCGCGACGACCGCGCGGCGCGCCTGCGCCGGTTGGCCGAGAACCACGATTTCTTCGGCGCCCCGGCGGCGATGTTCCTGCATGTCGACCGGCGCATGGGGGCCGCGCAATGGGCCGATCTGGGCATGTTCCTGCAAACCCTGATGCTGCTGCTGCAGCAGGAAGGATTCGACACCTGCGCCCAGGAGGCCTGGGCCTGGCATCACAAGACCGTCGACGCCTTCGTGGGGGCCGCGCCGGAGCACATGCTGTTCTGCGGGCTCGCCATCGGTCGGCGCGACCCGGCGCATCCGGTCAACGACTTGCGCGCGGATCGCGCCGAACCGGCGGAATTCGCGCGGTTTCTCTAGGCCGTAACGTCAGACATCGGCGCAAGCCGTTCTCACGTCGGCAAAGCCGACGTCAGCGGGGCGCGCCCCGCTGGAATTCGCTGCGCGAATTCGAGAACGGCGGACCGCCCCGCCCGAGCGCCGCGCATCGAACCGGCGCCGGCCGTTGCGGGGCGGTCCGGCGGGCGCCGCCGCGAAAAACACGCAAACGGCGGCCCGGCTCAGGACACCGCGATCAGCGCGTCGGCGAGGCGGTCGACCTGATCGGCGACGAGCCCGGCGAAGTTGATCCGCCCGCCCGCCACCGCATAGATCGCGTGATCCTCGCGCAGCGCCGCCACCTGCGCGTCGCTCAGCCCCAGCAGCGAGAACATGCCCCGCTGCGCCCCCAGCCCCGCCCAGGCGCCCCGCGCCTGCCGCGCGGCCAGCGCCTGCGCCAGCTGTGCGCGCGTGTCGACGATGCGCGCGCGCATGCGCTCAAGCTCGTTGCGCCAATCGGCGCGCAGCGTCGCATCCTCCAGCACCAATCGCACCAGCGCCGCGCCGTGATCCGGGGGCATGGAGATCACCTCGCGATTGATCGCGCCCAACACCGCCTGCGCCCGGTGGCGCGCCCCCGCGTCCCGGCTCAGGGCGAACGCCGCGCCGGCGCGGTCGCGATAGAGGCCGAAATTCTTCGAGAACGATTGCGCCAGCAGCGCCTCGGGCACGGCGTCGAGCATGGCGCGCATGCCCGCGACATCGGCCTCGACCCCGGCGCCAAAGCCCTGATAGGCCAGATCGAACAGCGGCAGCCAGCCGCGCGCGATCGCGATGGCGGCGATCTCGCGCCATTGCTCGGTCGACAGGTCGGCGCCGGTGGGGTTGTGGCAGCAGCCATGCAGCACCACCACGTCGCCAGGACCCGGTTTGCGCAGCGCCTCGCACATGGCGTCAAACATCAGCGCACCGGTCCCGGGGTCGAAATACGGATAGCGCCCGATCCTCAGCCCCGCCGATTCAAGCAGATTGCGGTGGTTCGGCCAGGTCGGGTCCGGCAGATGCGCCACCGCGCCGGGGCGGGCCTTCGCCGCCAGCCGCCCCAGCGTGAAAAGCGCGCCGCTGCCGCCCACCGACTGCGTGCCTGCCGCCCGCGCGGCCAGATCCTCGCCCAGCGAGAGACGCGCGGCGGCGGCGACGAAATCGAGATCGCCGTTGAGGCCCAGATAGACTTTCGAACGCTGGCTGTCATGCAGGCGCGCCTCGGCGGCGCGGATGGCGCGAAACACCGGGGTCTTGCCCGTCTCGTCGCGATAGACGCCGACGCCGAGGTCAAGCTTGTCCGGGCGCGGATCGGCGCGAAACGCCCCCATCAACGCCAGAATGGGGTCGTCGCCGGTCATGGGCAGGGCTTCGAGCATTCTTTCGTCTTTCTTTCCTTCGCGCCGTCAGGGGCGCCGGCGCGCAATCACCTCGCCGAATTCAGCGGCGGCGATGCGCGCGATCGCCTTGGCCAAGGGTTCGCTCGTCACCGCCATGCGGTGGCCGTTGGCGTGCAGCAAGGTCCTGGAATCGCGCATGATCCCGGCATGGCCGCGCCAGAAGATCAGGTCGCCGCGGCGCAGGGGCGCGTCATCGGCCAGCGGCGCGCCGATCTCGCGCGCCTGCATGTCGCTGTCGCGCGGGCAGTCAACGCCGGTCATGTGCAGCGCCGCCTGCACCAATCCCGAACAGTCGAGCCCCAGCGCCGTGCCCCCGCCCCAGAGATAGGGCGCATGCAGGAACATCTCGGCCACCGCCACGAAATCGTTTTCCCGGATCGGGGCGCCCAGCGGCGCCAATTGCCTCAACGGCGCGAAACCGTCATCGGTGGCCAGGAAATCGCCCTCGGCCCTGCCGGACAGTTCCGCGCCCATCGGCAGGGCGGCGCGCGGCGCGGTCTTGATGTCGGGCGCCGGATACAGCGTCGCGAAAGGCTGCGCCACGCGGTGGGTCGCGGGCGGGCCTTCGGGGCCGAGCCCGGCGGCCGCGCCATAGCCCACATAGCCGTCGCGCGCCGCCTGCAGCCAGCACAGCCCGTCGCGGGTTTCGTAGACATCCGCCAGCTGACCGTAGACCAGTTCCGCGACCAGGCCCTTCGCCCCGGGGGCGGCGCGCAGCCCAAGGGCCGGGCGGATCACCCGGCGCCGCGTCGGGGCGACGAAGCGCGCGGCCTCGACCTGTCCGCGCAGGGCCTCCGCCGCCAGATCCGGGCGGAAGGCGTTGCGCCGGGGGTCGAGGCCGACCATCACGCGCCCCCGTGGCGGCGCGACAGCAGATCGAACAGCGCCCGCACGCCCTGGGCCTCGCCGCCCCTGGGACGTCCGGGTTTCGCGACCGGGACCCAGCCGTAGATGTCGAAATGCGCGTAGCTTTCGGTCTTTTCCACGAATCGCTTCAGGAACAGCGCCGCAGTGATCGACCCGGCCATGCCGCCCGAGGGCGCGTTGTCGAGATCGGCGATCCGGGGTTCGATCAGCGATTCGTAGCCGGGCCAGAACGGCATCCGCCACAGGGGATCGCGCACCCGCGCGGCGGCGGCGGAAATCTCGCCCGCCAGGGCGTCGTCATCGGTGTAGAAGGGCGGCAGGTCCGGGCCCAGCGCCACCCGCGCGGCGCCGGTCAGGGTGGCCATGTCGATCAGCAGATCCGGCGATTCCTCGTCCGCCAGCGCCAGCGCGTCGGCCAGCACCAGCCGCCCTTCGGCGTCGGTGTTGTTGATCTCCACGCTCAGCCCCTTGCGCGAGGGCAGCACGTCGCCGGGGCGGAACGACGCGCCGGAGACCGCGTTTTCCACCGCCGGGATCAGCACCCGAAGCCGCACATCCAGCCGCGCGCCCATGATCATGTGCGCCAGCCCCAGCACATTGGCCGCGCCGCCCATGTCCTTTTTCATCAGCCCCATGGAGGCGCCCGGCTTCAGGTTCAGCCCGCCAGTGTCAAAGGCCACGCCCTTGCCCACCAGCGTCACCCGCGGCGCGCCCTCGCGCCCCCATTCCAGCCCGATCAGCCGCGGGGCGCGGGGCGAGGCCCGCCCGACCGCGTGGATCAGCGGAAAACCGCGCGCCAGCAGGTCGTCGCCGCTGACCACGTCGGCGGCGGCGCCGTGACGGGCGGCAAGGTCGCGGGCGGCCTCCTCGATCTCGGCCGGGCCCATGTCCTCGGCCGGGGTGTTGATCAGGTCGCGGGCCAGCGACGCGCCCTCGGCGATCAGGTTGAGTCCCGGGGCGTCCACGCCCTCGGGGGCCGCGAGGCGGGCGTCGGCGAGGCCGCGCTTGCGATAGCGCGCGAAGCGGTAGCGCGACAGCAGCCAGCCCAGCGCCGCCTCGGCGCGGGACGCGTCGTCGAGATCCGGCGCATCCAGCCGATACAGCCCGGCGGGGGCGGATTCGGCCATCTTGCCCAGCGCGAAACGGGTGCGCGCGCGGGCGCGGGCGTCGCCCCAGCCGAACAGCGCGACCGCCGGGCGGCCCGTCGCGTCGGGCAGCAGCGCCACCTGGCCGAGCTTGCCGGAAAACCCCGTCGCCTCGGCCCAGGCGCGCGCCGGCGGCGCCAATTCGCCAAGCGCGGCAGAGAGCCCGTCGGGGCTGACGAGCCGGATCGGCACGGCGCCGTCGGCATCGGCGCGCGGGGCGAGCTTTTCGGACATGGGGCCTCCTGACCTGTTGCCGGCGCAGCCTACATGGGCGCGCGACCAAGGCAAGGGCCCGCTTGGCGCTGGCAAAATCCGCCGCAACGGCGCATATCATCGGCAAACCCAAGCAGGAGTCGCAAGGATGCAGAACAACAGCCGGTTTTTCGACGATCTGTCCAAACTGATGACCAACGCCGCCGGGGTCGCCCAGGGCGCCAAGACCGAGGCCGAGACCGCCATGCGCGGCATGATCGACCGCTGGCTTGCGGATCATGATTTCGTCACCCGCGAGGAATTCGACGCGGTGCGCGACATGGCGCAGAAGGCCCGCGAGGAGAACGAGGCGCTGGCCGAGCGGCTGGCGGCGCTGGAGGCGCGATCCTCGACCTGACGCCGTCAGCGCCGGCCAGGCTGCGAATCCCGCTGGCGTCGGGGCCTCCGAGCCCGTTAGAGTGGTGATCCGTTTCTCCATGGAACCGTTTGCATGAACGAGCCCAACGGCGCGCCGCGCACCAAGGAATTCTCCGCCGCCGAGATGGGCGCCATCGCGCATCTCTATCGGGGCGAGGTCTATCGTTCGACCATCTGGCGCACGCGACTCGACACCTCCACCAACTGGTCGGTGGTGACGCTGGGCATCGCGCTGTCGCTGACGTTTTCGTCGCCCGACGCCTCGCCGCTGCCGCTGCTGCTGGTGGGGGTGCTGATCATGCTGTTCCTGTCGCTGGAGGCGCGGCGCTACCGATTCTTCAACGTCTGGCGCGCCCGCGCCCGCTGGATGGAGACGCATTTCTACGCGCCCATGCTCTACGAGGGCGACCTGCATCTGGAGGACAACTGGCACAAGACCCTGGCCGAGGATTACCTGCACCCGAAATACCACGTGTCCTACATGACCGCGGTGGGGCGGCGCGTGCGGCGCAATTACCTGTGGATCCTGGCGATCCAGGCGCTGGCCTATCTGGGCAAGCTGGTGGTGCACCCGACCTCGGTGGAAAGCCTCGACATGCTGCTGGACCGCGCCGCCATCGGCCCGGCGCCGGGCTGGCTGATCCTCGGGCTGGGCCTGCTCTACGTGCTCGCGGCGCTGACGCTGGCGATCTGGAGCAAGATGTCGGACAGCCAGAAATTCTTCAGACGGCGCAGCTTCGATTCCATGGGCTGAGGCGACCCGGATTTCAGCCCGCGGCGCCGGCGCCCTCCGCGGCGGGCGGCGCGTCGCGCGCCCAGACCACTTCCGCGCCGCGCCGCCCGGCGATGGGCCGGGCGCCGATCAGCCGGTAGGCCGGCGGCGGGCCGCCGGCGGCGTCCATGACCTCCTGACTGACGACGGCGGCGCAATGCAGCGGGCGGGTGAGGCTTTCCAGCCGGCTCGCCACATTCACCGTATCGCCGAGCACCGCCAGCTCCATGCGCCGATCCGAACCCACGTCCCCGACCACCACCGGGCCGAAATGCACGCCGATGGAGATCCGCATCGCGACCTCGCCCCGCGCGGCGCGCGCCGCGTTCAGGGCGGCGAAGGCGACGAGGATCGCCTCCACGCAGTCCAGCGCGTCACGGGCGTGGCGGCCCGCATCGCGGTCCCGGTCGTCATGGGCTTGCGCCACGCCGAACGTCGCCATGACCCCGTCGCCGATGAACTTGTCAAGCACCCCGCCGGCGTCGAACACCGCCCGCGCCACCAGCGCGTGGGCGTCGCGCAGGAAGGCCACCACCGCGGCCGAGGACCGGCCCTCGGCCCAGCCCGTGAAGCCGACGATGTCGGTGAACAGCACCGCCGCGCGGCGTTCGCGCTCCTGCCCGAAAGGATTGTCGCGCTCGGCCATGCTCTCGGCCAGCCCCGAGGGGAAATACCGCGCGAGATTGGCGCTGCGCCGTTCCAGCGCCGCCTGGCGATGCACCAGCCGGCGCGACCCCTGCACCACCAGCGCCAGCAGCGCGGCGGTCAGCAGCAGGACCGCGACCTGTTGCAGCCAGGACCCCAGATCGACGAATTCCGGGCGCAGGATGACGGCCATCGCCGCGTCCATCTCGGCCCGGGTCGTCGGCTTGGCGAGGGTCAGCGAGGTCACTGTGTCCGGCAGGGCGATGATCGCCGCCCAGCCCAGCGACCAGCACGCCGCGCCCGACAGCCCGCCCCACAGCACCAGCCAGGGGCGAAAGCTGAAGGCGAGCCCCGCCAGCAGCAGGAAGAAATAGCTGATGCCGGCGCCGCGCAGCATCAGCTGCGGGGGCAGCGGAAATTCGCGCAGCGGGCTTTGCCACAGCAGCACGAAGGTCGTCAGCGCGAAGTCGAGGGTCACGAACAGGAACGGCGTCCATGACCGCCCGACCCGCGCCCGCAGCAGCGCGAACTGCGCCCAGCCCAGCGCCGCGAACAGCGCCAGAACGCCAAGGTAATACAGCAGCTCCGGCCAGCCGCTGATCAGCGCCGCGACCGGCGCCAGCGCCGCCATCGCCGCGCTGCGGGCCAACGCCGACTGGCGCATGCGCCGGTCCGCCTCGATGGCGAGCGCGCGCCCGACGCGGCTCTGGTCGCGCTCCAACGCGCCGGGGCGGGTTTTTTCGGTCAAGGCGTCGGTCAATGCGGGCTCCATTCGGCTCGTCGCTGGCGCGCTTGGCGACCATATGACGGCGCGGGCGGACCTGGCGCAAGGCGGCGCCTTTCGCGGGTGACGTTGCGCCGCTTTGCGCGGCGGCTATTGACGGCGCGGCGCGGCGGACTGCTATCTGGTCCCGACAACCGCCCCACCGCTCCCACCGTTCCCACCGCCCGCGCGAGGACATGCGAAATGAACGATTGCAAGACCGTCAATTACAGCGTCGACGGCGCCGTGGCGCTGATCGCCCTGAACCGGCCCGAGCGGCTCAACGCCTTTGACGCCGATCTGCGCCGCGACCTGCTGGCCGCGATCGTCGAGGCCGAGGCCGACGCGTCGGTGCGCGTCGTGGTGCTCACCGGCGAGGGGCGGGCGTTCTGCTCCGGCGCCGATCTCAATGACGGGCTGCGCGGCGCCAAGGTGACCGAATTGCTGCTGGCGGAATTCAAACCCTCGATCGACGCGATCATGGGCTCGACAAAGCCCTATGTCGCGGCGATTCAGGGCGCCTGCGCCGGGATCGGCGCGGCCTATGCGCAGGCCTGCGACCTCGCGGTGATGGAGGAGGACGCCTATCTCTATCAGGCCTTCGCCGCCATCGGGCTGATCCCGGACGGCGGCAATCACTGGCATCTGGTGCAGGCGCTCGGCTACAAGCGCGCCTATCAGGCCATCGTCGAGGCAACCAAGCTGAGCGCCGCGGAATGCCTTGCCGCGGGCATGGTCAACAAGCTGGTCCCCACGGGCGCGGCGCGGCGCGCGGCGCTGGACTGGGCCGCCGACCTCGCCAGGGGCGCGCCGCGCACCCTGCGCTACGCCAAACAGGTGCTGCGCGCCGCCGAGACCGGCGATTTCGACGACAGTTTCCGGCTGGAGGCGGATCTGCAGGCGGATTGCTCGGCCAGCGCCGACACCGCCAACGCGGTGGCGGCGTTCTTCCAGAAGAAGAAGCCGGTCTTCACCGGCGCCTGACCGGGCTCCGGTCGCGGGGGCGGGATGCGGGGGCCCGTCGCGGGGCCAGATCCGGAGGCCGGATGCGGGGGCCAGATCAAGGATCGCGACCGCGACCGGCGCTAGAAACCCGCGACCGTCCGAACCAGTGAAAGGCCGCGCCCCATGTCCAGACCCCTTCGCGTCATCACCGCCGGCGCAGGGCTTGGCGGGCTCGCCGCCGCGCTGGCCTTCGCGCGCGCCGGGGCCGAGGTCACGCTGGTCGAACGCGCCCCGGAACTGCGCGAGGTCGGGGCCGGAATCCAGCTGTCGCCCAACGCCATGAAAGCCCTGGACTGGCTTGGCGTCGGCGCCCGCGTTCGCGGCAGCAGCTTCGCGCCCGAGGCGCTGGAGCTGCGCGCCTGGCGTTCGGGCCGCGTGGTGTATCGCACCCCGCTGGGCGCCGCGATCATCGCCCGCCACGGCGCCGATTACCGGCAGGCGCACCGCGCCGACATCCACGCCGCGCTGGCGCTGGAATGCCGCGCCGCCGGGGTGGACATCCGCCTCGGCGAGACCGTCACAGGCCATGAGGACGGCGCGCTGATCACCGACAAGGGCGCCCATGCCGGCGATCTGATCATCGGCGCCGACGGCGTGCGCTCGGTCCTGCGCCAAGCGCTTTGCCCCGGGTCCGAACCGGTGTTCGCCGGGCATGCGGCGTGGCGCGGGGTGGTGCGCGCCGACCGGCTGCCGCCGGGGCTGGTGCGCCCCAACGCCACCGTGTGGATGGGGCCGCGACGGCATTTCGTGCATTACTACCTGCGCGACGGCGAACTGGTGAATTTCGTCGCCATCGAGGAGCGCCGCGACTGGATCGAGGAGGGTTGGACCCTGCCCGGCGACATCCACGACCTTCGCGACGGGTTCGCGCAATGGCACGAGACCGTGCGCGCCATCCTCGCGGTCGCCGACAAGACCTTTCTTTGGGGGCTGTTCGGCCACCCGACGCTGGCGCGCTGGTCGCGCGGCAACCTCGTGCTGCTGGGCGACGCCTGCCATCCGACCACGCCGTTTCTGGCCCAGGGCGCGGCCATGGCGTTCGAGGACGCGGTGGTGCTGGCCCGCGCGGTGGCGGCGCGCGGGGCGACGCCCGCGGCGCTCGCCGCCTATGAGACCGCGCGAAAGCCCCGCGCCACGCGACTGCAGGCGGCGGCCTTGCGCACCGGCGCGCGGTTTCATTCGCGATCCCTGCCCGAACGGCTGGCCAAATTCGCCGCCATCGAGGCCCTGACCCGCTTCGCGCCGGCCCGCGCGGCGGCGCTCAACGACTGGATTTACAGCTATGATCCGGGGTCGGCGGCGATCTGACGCCAGATGAGGGCGATGACCCGGCGCCCGGCGCGCTGGCTCGGGCGATTTCATCGTCTGACATCCCGCCCCGGTTCGGCCCCGCCCGCGCCCGGCGCCCGGTCCCGCACCACCCGGAGCGTCAGGTTGATCCGCCCGCCCCGCGGCAGCAGCGCCGAACCGCCGAATCGCACCCGGTCGATGCCGTGACGGGCCAGCCGCGCGGCGCCGCCGATCAGCGCCACGTCGCCGCTTTCCAGCAGCATCGAGGCCGTGGGATCGCCGCGCCGGGCGCCGCCGACCCGGAACACCGCCGGATCGCCCAGCGAAATCGACAGCACCGGGGCGGAAAAGTCGCCCTCGTCGCGGTCCTGATGCAGCCCCATGCGCGCGCCCTTGCCATAGAAATTCACCAGACAGCTGTCCGGCGGATCGGGCCAGCCCGACAGCGCCGCCCAGACCGCCAGCGCGCCCGGCGGGATCGGCGGCCAGGCCATGCCCGCGGGGTGGCGCCCGGCGTAGCGGCATCCCTGGCGCGAACTGACCCAACCGACCCGCCCGGCCGAGGTCATGCGCACGCTCATGGGCTTGCCCCAGGGGGTCTGCGGGCGCATGAACGGGGCCACGGCGGCGACGGCGCGGGCCTCCTCCACCAGCGCCGCGCGCGCCGCGGGCGCGAGCCAGCCCTTCCAGATCTTCACGCCGTTGAGATCGAGCGGCCGGTCCATCACGTCCCTCCCCGCGCCAAGGCGGGGGCGCCGCCCGCGCGCCCGCCAGAATCGCCTCGCGCCGGTGCGCGCGCAACCCGAAAGGCGCCGCGAAAATTCCCGCCGGCAACCTGAACCCAGCCTGAATCCGTCGATTCGCCGCCTTTATGCAAAATATCGCGCATTTGCAGACCCGCACAGCGCCGCAGCGCCTTGCGGGGCGTCGCCGCGCGCCTTATATCCCTGCCAACACCGTGATGCGCCGTCAGGATTTGGGCGCGTCGCATGGGATGGAGGACGGGGGCCTCGATCGGGACCCGGCCTCTCAGATCGCCAGATGAAAGGACAGCCTATGTCGAAAGTGATCGGTATCGATCTCGGCACCACCAATTCCTGCGTCGCCATCATGGACGGCTCGCAGCCGAAAGTCGTGGAGAATTCCGAAGGCGCGCGCACCACGCCTTCGATGGTCGCCTTCGCCGAAGACGAGAAACTGGTCGGCCAGTCCGCCAAGCGGCAGGCCGTGACCAACCCGGAAAACACCCTGTTCGCGGTCAAGCGCCTGATCGGGCGCCGCATCGACGACCCCATGGTCGCCAAGGACAAGGGCATGGTGCCCTTCCACATCGTGGAAGGCCCCAACGGCGACGCCTGGGTCGAGGCCCGCGGCAAGAAATACTCGCCGGCGGAAATCTCCGCCTTCATCCTGCAGAAGATGAAGGAAACCGCCGAAAGCTATCTCGGCGAGACCGTCACCCAGGCGGTGATCACCGTGCCCGCCTATTTCAACGACGCCCAGCGTCAGGCCACCAAGGACGCCGGCAAGATCGCCGGGCTCGAGGTGCTGCGCATCATCAACGAACCGACGGCGGCGGCGCTGGCCTACGGGTTGGACAAGAAGGAAGACAAGACCATCGCGGTCTACGACCTCGGCGGCGGCACCTTCGACATCTCGATCCTTGAAATCGACGACGGGCTGTTCGAGGTGAAGTCCACCAACGGCGACACCTTCCTCGGCGGCGAAGATTTCGACATGCGCATCGTCGATTACCTCGCCTCGGAGTTCAAGAAGGAGAACGGCGTCGATTTGCGTCAGGACAAGCTGGCGCTGCAGCGTCTGAAGGAAGCGGCGGAAAAGGCCAAGATCGAGCTGTCCTCGTCGAGCCAGACCGAGATCAACCAGCCCTTCATCTCCATGGACCCCAAAAGCGGCACGCCGCTGCATCTGGTGCTGAAGCTGACCCGCGCCAAGCTGGAAAGCCTGGTCGAGGACCTGATCGCGCGCACCCTGAAGCCCTGCGCCGCGGCGCTGAAGGACGCCGGCGTGTCCAAGACCGAGGTCGACGAGATCGTGCTGGTCGGCGGCATGACCCGCATGCCGCGCGTCATCGAGGAAGTGTCGAAATTCTTCGGCAAGGAGCCCCACAAGGGCGTCAACCCCGATGAGGTCGTGGCCATGGGCGCCGCCATTCAGGCCGGCATCCTGCAGGGCGACGTGAAGGACGTGGTGCTGCTCGACGTGACCCCGCTGAGCCTCGGCATCGAGACCCTGGGCGGCGTGTTCACCCGGCTGATCGACCGCAACACCACGATCCCGACCAAGAAGTCGCAGATCTTCTCCACCGCCGACGACAACCAGTCGGCCGTGACCATCCGGGTGTTCCAGGGCGAACGCGAAATGGCCGCCGACAACAAGATCCTCGGCCAGTTCAATCTGGAAGACATCCCGCCGGCGCCGCGCGGCATGCCCCAGATCGAGGTGACCTTCGACATCGACGCCAACGGCATCGTGTCGGTGTCCGCCAAGGACAAGGGCACCAACAAGGAACAGAAGATCACCATTCAGGCCTCCGGCGGCCTGTCCGACGAAGACATCGAGCAAATGGTCAAGGACGCCGAGGCCAACGCCGACGCCGACAAGGCCCGCAAGGAATCGGTGGAGGCCAAGAACCACGCCGAAAGCCTGCTGCACTCGACCGAGAAAAACCTTGCGGAGCACGGCGACAAGATCGACGCCGAGGTGAAGAAGGCCATCGAGGACGCCGCGGCCGAGCTCAAGACCGCGACCGAGGGCGATGACGTCGAGGCCATCAAGGCCAAGTCGCAGGCGCTCACCGAAGCGGCGATGAAGATGGGCGAGGCGATCTACAAGGCCCAGGCCGAGCAGGCCCAGGCCGCCGAAGCCGGACCCGGCGAGCAGCCCGAGACCGCGGCCGGCGGCCAGGATGACGACGTGGTCGACGCCGACTTCACCGAGGTGAAGGACGACGACAAGAAGAGCTGACCGGCGGGCCGGTTTCCCTCGCGCAGACGGCGGGCCCCGCCCCCTGACCTCAGGGGGCGGGGCCGTCGCGTGAAGGGCGCCCCGCTTTCGGGAGTAAGTCACAGATGGCGAAACGCGACTATTACAATGTGCTGGGGGTCTCCAAGGACGCCTCCGCCGCCGAACTGAAAAAGGCCTATCGCACCAAGGCGAAGGCGCTGCATCCCGACCGCAATTCGGACAATCCCAAGGCCGAGGAGCAGTTCAAGGAAATCAACGAGGCCTATGACTGCCTCAAGGACGAACAGAAAAAGGCCGCCTACGACCAGTTCGGCCATGCCGCCTTCGAGGGCGGCGGCCCAAGCCGCGGGGGGTTTCGCCCCGGGCCGGGCGGCGCGCATTCCTCGGCCTTCTCGGATGTCTTCGACGACCTGTTCGGCGATTTCATGGGCGGCCAGCGCCGCGGCGGGCGGCGCGGCGGCGCCATGCGCGGTTCGGACCTGCGCTACAATCTGCGGGTGACGCTGGAGGAAGCCTATTCCGGCAAGCAGCAGACCATCACCGTCCCCGGATCGGCCAAATGCGAGACCTGCAACGGCACCGGCGCCGACGGCGGCGCCGAACCCGCGCAATGCCCGACCTGTTCGGGCATGGGCAAGGTGCGCGCGCAGCAGGGTTTCTTCACCATCGAACGCACCTGCCCCACATGCAGCGGGCGCGGTCAGATCATCAAGAATCCCTGCGGCGCCTGCGCCGGCGCCGGCCGGGTGCAGCGCGACCGCACGCTGAACGTCAACATTCCGCCGGGGGTGGAGACCGGCACCCGCATCCGCCTCGCCGGCGAGGGCGAGGCCGGGACCCAGGGCGGGCCGTCGGGCGATCTCTACATCTTCATCGAAGTGCGCGAACACGCGATTTTCGACCGCGAGGGCCCGGACCTGCATTGCCGCATCCCGGTGCCCATGAGCACCGCCTCGCTTGGCGGCGAGATCGAGGCGCCGCTGCTCGACGGCGCCCGCACCCGGGTGAAGGTGCCCGCGGGCGTGCAATACGGCAAGCAGCTGCGGCTGCGCGAAAAGGGCATGCCGTCCTTGCGCGGCGGGCGGCGCGGGGACCTGTATCTGGAACTGGCGGTGGAGACCCCGGTCAATCTCAGCGCCCGCCAGAAGGAACTGCTGCGCGAATTCGAAGCCGCGGGCCGGGACAATTCGCCCGAGACCAGCGATTTCTTCTCGAAGGTGAAGTCCTTCTGGGACGGCATGACCGGCTGATCGCGACGCGACGCGACGGCCGGCCGGGCGGGCGCCGCGGCGACGCGGGCCGCCGCCGACGGCAGGCGTCAGACGGCGTCGAAATCCAGCACCAGCCTGTCGCTGGTGGGCCGCGTCTGGCAGGCCAGGGTGAAGCCCGCCTCGATCTCCCAGGGCTGCAGCGAATAATTCACCGCCATTTCGCCCTCGCCCTCGACGATTCGGCAGCGGCAGGTGCAGCACATGCCCCCGGCGCAGGAAAACGGAATCTCCTGCCCCGCCGCGCTCGCCGCCTCAAGCACGGTCTGCCCCGGTTCGCCGATGGCGAAGCTCTTGCGCGACCCGTCGATGATGGTGACCACCTCGGCGTGATGCGCCGCGGCCTGTTTCGCCGCCTCGGACATCGGGCGCGGCGGCGGCGCGTCGTCGGCCGGGGTGAAGCGTTCGAAATGGATTTTCCGGCGATCCACGCCCATGCCGGCCAGGGCCTCGCCCACCGCGTCGATCATCTCGCCGGGCCCGCACAGGAACACCCCGTCCATCTCCGTCGGCGCGATCAGCCCGGTTTCGGCCAGCCGCGCGACGCGCGCCGCATCGACGCGGCCATGCAGGATCTCCACGTCCTGCTCCTCGCGGCTGAGAACGTGCAGCAGCGTGAAGCGGCCCATATGCGCGTCCTTCAGATCCTCCAGCTCCTCGCGGAACATGATCGAATCGGTGGCGCGGTTGCCATAGACGAAGGTGACGCCGCTCTCGGGTTCGTTCTCCAGAACCGATCGCGCGATCGACAGCATCGGCGTCACGCCGGACCCGGCGGCGATCAGCAGATAATCATGGGCCCCGCCGATCTCGACCCCGAAACGGCCCTCGGGGGTCATCACCTCGATCTGGTCGCCGGGCTTCAGCGCGTCGCAGACGAAGGACGAAAACCGCCCCCCCTCCACCTTCTTCACGCCCACGCGCAGGCTGTCGGTCCCCAGCGGCGCGCAGATCGAATAGGACCGCCGCAGATCCTCGCCCGCCACTTCGGCGCGCAGGGTCAGATACTGGCCCGGGCGGAACGCGTAATCCTCGCGCAGCGCCTCGGGAAGATCGAATGACAGCGAGACCGCGTCGGGGGTTTCCCGCACCACGTCCCGCACCTTCAGGTCATGAAATCGCAACGCCATGCCTTGGCCCTCTCAGATGCATTTGAAGTAGTCGAACGGTTCCCTGCAATCGAGGCAGCGATACAGCGCCTTGCATGCGGTGGAGCCGAATTCGGAGATGCGCTCGGTGTTTTCCGAACCGCATTGCGGGCAGGCGACCACGGTCTCGCCGAACAGCGCGCGCACGGACCCGGACGCCTTGAGCGGCGGGGCGATGCCATAGGCGCGCAGCTTCTCGCGGCCCTCGGCGGTGATCCAGTCGGTGGTCCAGGCGGGGGCGATCACCCGTTCGATCCGGGCCTCGAACCCGGCGTCGCGCAACGCCGCCTCGATGGCGAATTCGATGGCCAGCACCGCCGGGCAGCCGGAATAGGTGGGCGTCACCCTGGCGATCGCCACCCCGCCCTCCAGCCGCACGTCCCGCAGGATGCCCAGTTCGGCGACGTTTATGCAGGGCACCTCGGGGTCGGGCACCGATCCGGCCGCGTCCCAGGCCCGCTGCAACGGGGTCGGCGATCCGCCCGGCGCCGCCGGGCGCCTTGCTCACCAGTTCGCGCCGGGATGGGCGCGGGCCACGTATTGCAGCTCGCACAGCAGATGCCCCAGCTCCTCGCCATGCAGCCCCTCGCGCCCGCCGGACATGGGCCAGCGGATCTCGGGGGTTTCCAGCTTCGCCGCCTCGAAAATCCCGGCGACAGTCCGGGTCCAGGCCGCGCGCAGGCTATCTGGATCCGGGGCGACGCCGGCGTCGCGCAGCGTGTCGGTCACCTCGTCCGCGGCGAACAACTCGTCGGTATAGGGGTGCAGATCCGCGACGGCCTCGGCCATGCGCCGCGCGCTTTCCGCCGTGCCGTCGCCCAACCGGATCACCCATTCGCCCGCGTGGCGCACGTGATAGGCCATTTCCTTCACCGCCTTGCCGGCGATCCCCGCCAGCCGCGCATCGCGCGACTTGCAGGCAGCCTGCCAATACGGCGTCATGAAGGCGGCGAAATACAGCTGTTTCAGCATGGTGTGGGCGAAATCGCCGTTTGGGCGCTCCACCAGCAGGCAATTGCGAAACGCCCGTTCCTCGCGCAGATAGGCGAAATCATCCTCCGAGCGCCCCTTGCCCTCGACCTCGCCGGCGAGCGTGTAGATCGCGCGCGCCTGCCCGATCAGATCGAGCGACATGTTGGGCATGGCCATGTCCTCCTCGACCATGGGCGCATGGCCGCACCATTCCGAAACCCGATGCCCCAGCACCAGGCAATCATCGCCCAGCCGCAGCAATTGGCGAAACAGCGCCTCCTCGACCTGCATCACATGTTCCCCACTTCGTCGGGGATCTCGTAAAACGTCGGGTGACGGTAGATCTTCGACGCGGTGGGCTCGAAATTCTCGCCCTTCTGCGCCGGGTCCGAGGCGGTGATCGCCGCCGAGGGCACGACCCAGATCGACACGCCCTCGCCGCGCCGCGTGTAGACGTCGCGCGCCGCCTGCAGGGCCAGCACCTCGTCGGCGGCGTGCACCGAGCCGGCATGCTTGTGGCTCAGCCCGTTGCGCGGGCGGATGAAGACTTCCCAAAGCGGGGTTTCACTGGTCATGGCTGTTTCTCCTCGCAGGGCCTGCGCCCCGAAAATCACCGGTGGCCGTCAGGCGCAGGGCGGATCCCGATCCGCCATTGCGGCGGCGGCCAGGGGCGCGCCGGGGCGCCTGTCGCGCCGTCACTCCGCCGCCTGCCGCGCGGCGGCCTTGCGCGCGCGGCGTTTCTCGGCATGGGCCAACGCCGCCTCGCGCACCCAGGCGCCCTCGTCCCAGGCCTTGCGCCGGGCCTTGATGCGGTCGCGATTCATGGGGCCGCCGCCTTTCACCACGCGCCAGAATTCATCCCAGTCGATGTCGCCGTGGTCGTAGCCGCCCTTGCCGCCGTTCTTCTCCGGGTTCCATTTCAGGTCGGGATCCGGGATCGTCAGCCCGAGATATTCGGCCTGCGGCACGGTGGCGTCGATGAATTTCTGGCGCAGCTCGTCATTGGAGAACCGCTTGATCTTCCACTTCATCGACTGCTCGCCATGGGCGCTTTCGCTGTCATGCGGGCCGAACATCATCAGCGCCGGCCACCAAAGGCGATCAAGCGAATCCTGCGCCATGGCCTTTTGCGCCGCGGTGCCCCGGCACAGGGTCAGCAGCAATTCGTAGCCTTGGCGCTGATGGAAGCTTTCTTCCTTGCAGACCCGGATCATGGCCCGCGAATACGGCCCGTAGGAACAGCGGCAGAGCGGGATCTGGTTCATGATCGCGGCGCCGTCCACCAGCCAGCCCACCGCGCCCATGTCGGCCCAGGTCAGCGTCGGATAGTTGAAGATCGAGGAGTATTTCGCCCGCCCGTCCAGCAATTCCTCGGTCATCTGGTCGCGGCTGACGCCAAGGGTTTCGGCGGCGGCGTAAAGGTAGAGCCCATGCCCGCCCTCGTCCTGCACCTTGGCCAGCAGCGCCGCCTTGCGCCGCAGACTCGGCGCGCGGGTGATCCAGTTGCCCTCGGGCAGCATGCCGACGATCTCGGAATGGGCGTGCTGGCCGATCTGGCGGATCAGCGTGCGCCGGTAGCCCTCGGGCATCTCGTCATTGGGCTCGATCTTCTCCTCGGCGTCGATTCGCGCCTGGAACCGGGCGAGGAACGCCTCATCCTCGTCGGTGGCGCCGTCCGCGCCGATCAATCCCTGAGAATACATGCTCGTCCTCCGCGTCTGGGCCCAAGCCCGAAATCAGCCGCTTGCCGCATCCCGGCAGGTGTAGCAGACTTATATGTGACATGATTTCGATTTTCAACTTTGATGTGTAACATATCCATGGAGCGGAAAATGGATGCGGAGTTCGGGCTGACGGAAATGCAGGCGCTGCTGGGCGAGGTGTTCGCGCCATGGGTGCAGGATCTGGGGCTGCGGGCGACGGAGATCCTGCCCGACGGCGCGGTCTTCGCGCTGCCCGCCAACCCGCGGCTGGCGCGCGGGGGCGCCGGCGCGCCGGCGGTGGTCTGCGGCCAGGCGATCGGCGCCGCCGCGGACACCGCCTCGGTGCTGGCGCTGAGCGCGCTGAACGGGCGATTCCGCAACTGCACCACAGTGGACATCACCGCGCATTTCCTGCGCCCGCTATTCGTCGGAGACGTGGAGATCCGGGTGAGCGCGCTGACCAACGGCCGCCGCATGGCCACGACGCGGGCCGAGTTTCGCGCCGCGAGCGGCGGCAAGCTCGCCGCCACCGCAACCTGCGCCTTCGTCTATCTCGAGGACTGATCCCAACGCCCGCGCAACCAGCCGGCGCCCGCCGAGCGGGCATTCCATTTGCGAAGACCGCAGTCACAAGGCGCCGCGCCCGCGCGCGTTCCGCGACAGCCGAGAGCCCGCGGGCGCGAGTCGCCCCGGCATCCGGCATCCGGCGAAGCCGGGCGCCGAGTCGGGCGCTGAGTCGGGTGCTGAGTCGGGGCGAAAGCGCGCGGCGCCGGGATCAGATGGCGCCGTCGCGGCGCAACGCGGCGATGGCGTCCTCGCTCAGGTCCAGAGCATCGGCCAGCACCTCTTCGGTGTGCTGGCCCAGCAGGGGCGCCGCGCTGTCGTAGCGAATGTCGGCGTCGGAAAAATTCAGCGGATTGCCGACGCCGGGGATCGATCCGGCCAGCGGGTGCGGGGTTTCGATCTTCATGCCCCGCGCCAGCACCTGGGGTTCCTCGAACGTCTGGTCAATGGCGTTGAGGCCGGAACATGGCACCCCGGCTTTCGGCAGCGCCGCCAGCCAGTGGGCGCGGGGGCGTTCGGCGATCTTTGCGGCGATCGCCTCGGCCAGCGCGGCGCGGTTGGCGTTGCGGGCGCTGACCGTGGCGTAACGCGGATCGTCGGCCATGTCCGCGCGGCCGAGAAACCCCATCAGCGCGCGGAACTGGCGATTGTTGCCCACGGCGATGATGATCTGGCCGTCACTGGCCGCAAAGGGCTGGTAGGGGGCGAGGTTGGGATGCCATGCGCCGGTGCGGGTCGGCGGCGTGCCGCCGATGAACCAGTTCATCGCCTGATTGGCCAGCCACCCCACCTGGGTGTCGAGCAGCGCCAGGTCGATATGCTGGCCGCGCCCGGTGGCGTGGCGCTGGTTGAGCGCCGCCAGGATGCCGATGGTCGCATACATGCCGGTGGTCAGGTCGCTGATCGCCAGCCCCACGCGCTGCGGCCCGGCGCCCGGTTCGCCGTCGGGCTGGCCGGTGATGCTCATCAGCCCGCCCAGCGCCTGGATCAGGTAGTCGTAGCCGGGTTGGCTGGCCATGGGGCCGGTCTGGCCGAAACCGGTGATCGAGCAGTAGATCAGCCGCGGATTCAGCGCCCCCAGGCTGGCGTAGTCGAGCCCGAGTTTCTTCAGCCCGCCGACCTTGAAGTTTTCCACGAAGATGTCGGCGCGCGCCGCCAGATCGCGGACCACCTGCTTGCCCGAATCGGTCTTCATGTTCAGGGCGATCGAGCGCTTGTTGCGGTTGGCCGAGAGGAAATAGGCGGCCTCGCCGGTCTCTGCGCCCGATGCGTCCTTCAGCCAGGGCGGGCCCCAGTGGCGGGTGTCGTCGCCGCCCTCGGGGTTTTCCACCTTGATCACCTCGGCGCCGAGATCGGCGAGGATCTGCGTGCACCACGGCCCTGCCAGCACCCGGGTGAGGTCGAGCACGCGCAGGCCGGCGAGCGGGCCGGGCTTGGGGTTGGGGCCGGTCATGGGCGTTCCTTGCATTGGTCCTGGTCTGGCGTCATGGGCGGTCCGGCGGGCCGCCGAAGCGTTGGCTCAGCCCCTCGCCCGCAGGCGCATGGGCGCTGAAATCGCCGTGATCCGCATGGAGGTCGAGCCAGGCCTCGGAGGCCGGGACCAGCCGCCAGTAGAGATCGCGCACCAGCGCGCGGGCGGTCTCGCCCGGCCAGTCGGCGGGGCGCAGCGCCAGCGGCAGGTCCGGGTCGCGCAGCACCGCGCGCCGCCACTGGTGGATCAGCAGGCAGCGCGCGGCCATGGCGTCCAGCGGCGAGGGCGCCGGGTCGCGGCGCAGCCCGCGTTCCAGCACCCCGGCCAGCGCGATCAGGTCATCGAGGCGGCGCGCGGCGGCCGCGGCGGGCCAGAACCGGGCGATCAGCGCCGGGGCGATGCGGGCGCCGCCCGGCGGCGTTTCAAGCACCGAGGCGTGTTCGGTCAGCGCCGCCTCGATGCCGCCGTCGCAAAAGCCGTCAAGCGGCGCGTCGGTGGCCGGTCGCATCCAGACCTCGGCCGCCACCCGCCCGAAGCCGCAGGCGGCGAGGCCGCGCGCCCGCGCCTCGTTGCGGGCGCGGTCATGCAGGATCAGGGTGATCCAGCCGCCCTGCCAGCGCGGCGGGCCGGCGGCGTAGATGCGTCGCGAGGCGATGTCCAGCTCGGCGCGCTTCTCGGGGGTGAAGGCGTAGTAGCTGGCCCGGCCCCGGCGTTCGCGGATCAGCCAGCCGTCGCGCGCCAGCCGCGACATGGCGGTGCGCAGGGCGCCCGGCTCCAGCCCCAGACGGTCGGTGACCTCCTGCAGCGCGCTCAGGCGCATGACCCCGCCGCGCGGGATCGCCGCATCGCCGAACATGGTCACCACCACGGACCAGACCAGCAGGCGCTCGCCGCCGGATCCGGCGGGGTTTGCGGTGGATTTGCGGGCGTTGGCGCGGGGGCCGGGCCTGTGGTCGGACGCGTCGGCGGCGTCTTCGCCGCACTGGCCCCCGAGCGTCGCCAGCGCCGTGGCGATCGCCTCGGACAGCGTCGCGGGATCCGCTGCCGCCGGCGCGGGCCGCGGGTCGGCGACACGGGATGTCCCGGGCTGGGAATGGCGGTTGGCGATCATGCCGGGACCGTCGCAGACCGTCGCGCGCCGCGCAAGACCGCTTGGCCGTGCGGCGCCGCGCGCCCAAGCGGTCCTGCGGGAGGTCGCGTCAAATCAGCAAACTACAGCCGGGCCAGCGGCAATTCCACGCGCACCATCAACCCGCCAAGCGGCGAGCGATCGAGATCCAGCCGCCCGCCATAGGCCTCGACGATGTCGGTGGCGATGGCCAGACCGAGCCCGGTGCCAGGCGTGGTTTCGTCAAGCCGCCCGCCCACGCGCAGGGCGTCGGCGCGCTGGTCCTCGGGGATGCCGGGGCCGTCATCCTCGACCTGGATCCGGGCGCGGTCGCCGACGGCGCGGGCCGAGACCCGCACCTGGCTCACCGCCCATTTATGGGCGTTGTCGATGAAATTGCCGAGCAGCTCCTCGATGTCCTCTTCCTCGGCGCGCACGCGCAGCCCGTCGGGGATGTCCACGGTGAACTCGATTTCGCGATCCGCGTAGATGCGCGACATCACCCGCCCCAGCCCCCTGGCCAGCGGCGCGATGTCGGCCGAGGCGCCGGGCGCGTTGGCGCCGGCGAGCCGGGCGCGCGCGGTGTAGCGGGTCATCAGGGATTCGATGCGGTCCAGCGCGTTGCGCATCTCCGGCGACGGGTTCTCCATGGTCTCGAGTTCGTTGCGCAGGATCGCGGCGGGGGTCTTGAGCGCATGGGCGAGATCCGCCGCCTGCCGCCGCGCCCGGCTGATGATCTGGGTGTTGCGCTGCAAAAGGTCGTTGAGGTCGTCCACCAGCGGTTCGATATCCGAGGGGTAGCTGCCCTCGACCCGGTCCGCGTCGCCGGTGCGGTAGTCCCAGAACGCGGCGCGCAGCGTGGTCAGCGGGCGCAGCGCCATGCCGGTCTGCGCCGCGCCGGCCAGGATCAGCGAGGCCCCCAGCCCGATCAGCGCCCCGAACAGGTTGCGGCGGAATTCCAGCTTGTCGCGGGACAGGGTCACCAGCGCCTCGGCGGCGTAGATGCGCCAGCTGCCGGCATGTTCGGCGCCCGGCTCGATCTTCACCGGGCGCACGAGCACCTTCAGGCGGTAGCCCTCGGGGGCGCGCGCCAGAAACGCCGCCTCGCGCTTGAGGTTCTTGATCAGGGGCAGGGTCTCGTCGCCCAGCGAGGGCGAGCGCAGCAACCGCCCGTCCGGGGTCGATATCTGCCAGTAATCTCCGGCGCCGGTGGGCTGGTGGGGCTGTGAATCAGAACTGGACTGTTCGCCCTGGTCCAGCGCGCCGGAACGGATCAGCGTCTCCATCTGATTGAGCCGGGATTGCAGCTTGCGGTCGAAGGCCCGCCTGGAAATGTCGTCGAAGGCGGAAACCAGCACGTAGCCGCTCAGCCCCACGGCGAACAGTATCCAGACGAGACCGCCAAGAACGGCCCGCGCCCGCAGCGACAGATTGATCAACAATCAGGTTCCGTCGAACTGGTATCCACGGCCCCTGATGGTGACGATGATCTTGGCGCCCAGCTTGCGGCGCAGACGCCCGATGAACACCTCGATGGTGTTGCTGTCGCGTTCGGTGTCATAGCCGTAGACATGCTCTGACAGCTCGGTGCGCGACACCACCTTGTCGCGATGCGCGATCAGGTAGCCCAGCACGTTGGTTTCCTGCGCGGTCAGCTGCACCGAGACGCCATGCATGGTCACCCGGCCGGACCGGGTGTCGAATTCCAGCCCGCCCTGGCGGAAGACCGGGTTCGCCTGCCCCGAGGACCGGCGGATCAGCGCCCGGAGCCGCGCCAGCAGTTCGTCCATCTGAAACGGCTTGGTGAGATAGTCGTCGGCGCCGCTGTCCAGCCCTTCGACCTTGTCGCGCCAGCTGTTGCGGGCGGTCAGGATCAGCACCGGCGCCTTGACGCCGCTGTCGCGCCAGTCGCGCAGGACCGAGTGGCCGTCCTTCTTGGGCAGCCCCAGATCCAGAACGATGGCGTCATAGGGTTCGGTGGACCCGAGAAACCCGCCTTCTTCGCCGTCGCCCGCGATGTCGACCACACGGCCTTCGCGTTCGAGAGCGCGTTGCATTTGCGACGCCAGAACAGCTTCGTCTTCTACAACCAATACGCGCATCAGATCCTCCGAAATTTCTTCTGCACCTGTACGCCGGGCAGAAATCACACGCAGTCACCGAAGCTTAACCCAAATACGTGAGGGTATACAACTCCGCATTGCTTATTGAATGCAGGCTGAACGAATCGGCCGTTCATGTTGCGGAATGACATGCGCATCTTTGAACAATTTCTGAACAAAATTACCGTTGCACATTCAGCCAGAAGGTGTAACAAATTGTGGCATAGCGTCCAATGGTCGCTCAAAGCGACTGTTTTCGCACCAGACTTTTGCGTACCAGGGACGATGAGTAGCGGTTGCGTCCATAGTCGGCCGGGGTTGGGTTTGCTTCCCGTTCCCAGACCGGCGGATTAGAAGTTTCGGGGTCCCCCAACCCCGAAAAAGAGGTTCCGGGGCGTTGCACACCCCCAGCTTTTCGCTTGGTCCAACCTCAATGGACCAGCGTCAGGCACATCCCACACACACCCGTGGCGCTTCGGAACCTCACCCTCCCCCCGCAAGGCGAAATTCACCGTTCCGTCCGAGAACCGCAGCCGCGTCAACCGGTTGACGCCGTCGGCGCCGGCGATTCGCAGCGTCGTCGGTTCAGTCCGCAGGATCGTCCTTGTCAGGCCCGGCATGATTATGGCCCCCACAGCCAACATCCTGATTGCGCCCGGCTTCCGGCCCGGCCTGGGCATCCGCAAGCGGGTCCGCCTGACCGATTCCAGAGAAGATCCGCCGAAACGGCAGCACCCAAATCACTCCCATGATGATGTAAACTGCAATTTCGACCAAAATGTGGGGACGGTCGAAAAGACCTATGACCGTGACCGCCCCAATCACGTAGAGCGGCAGCCATACAACCAGAAGCAGAATCGACAATCGCCGCTTCGCAACATAGCTCAGCGCCATGGCTCTCGCCTCCTCAATCCACGAACGGGTCGGTCACGAGGATCGTGTCGTCCCGCTCCGGGCTGGTGGACACCAGCGCCACCGGGCAGCCGATCAGCTCCTCGATCCGGCGCACGTATTTGATCGCCGCCGCGGGCAGTTCGGCCCAGGACCGCGCGCCCTCGGTGCTGTCGGACCAGCCCTCCATGCTTTCATAGACCGGCGTGGCGCGGGCCTGCAGGTCGGAGGCCGTGGGCAGGTGGTCGATGACCGCGCCGTCCAGTTCGTAGCCGGTGCAGATGCGGATGGTCTCGAACCCGTCGAGCACGTCGAGCTTGGTCAGCGCGATGCCGGTGACCCCGCCGATGGCGCAGGTCTGGCGCACCAGCACCGCGTCGAACCAGCCGCAGCGGCGCTGGCGCCCGGTGACGGTGCCGAATTCATGGCCGCGTTCGCCCAGCCGCCGGCCGTCCGCGTCGTGCAGCTCGGTGGGGAACGGCCCCTCGCCGACCCGCGTCGTGTAGGCCTTGACGATGCCGAGCACGAAATCCACGGAGCGCGGCCCGACGCCCGACCCGGTCGCCGCCATGCCCGCCGTGGTGTTGGATGAGGTGACATAGGGGTAGGTGCCGAAATCCACGTCCAGCAGCGCCCCCTGCGCGCCCTCGAACAGGATGCGATCGCCCTTGCGCTTGCGTTCGTTGAGTATTTTCCACACCGGCTGCGCGAAAGGCAGGATCTTCGGGGCCACGTCCAGCAGCGCCGCCTTCAGTTCGGCGCGGTCGATCGCCGGCGCCTCCAACCCCTTGCGCAGGGCGTCGTGATGGGCGAGCAGGCGGTCGAGCCGCGACTCCAGCGTCGCCTCGTCGGCGAGGTCCGCGACCCGCACGCTGCGCCGCCCGACCTTGTCCTCATAGGCCGGGCCGATGCCCCGCCCGGTGGTGCCGATCCTGCTTTTGCCCGCGGCCTCCTCGCGCATCAGGTCGAGGTCGCGATGCACCGGCAGGATCAGCGGCGCGTTCTCGGCGATGGCGAGATTCTCCGCCGTCACCGCGACGCCCTGCGCCGCCAGCCGGTCGATTTCCGCCAGCAGCGCCCAGGGGTCGAGCACCACGCCGTTGCCGATCACCGACAGCTTGCCCTTGCGCACGATGCCCGAGGGCAGGAGGCTCAGCTTGTAGACCGCGCCGTCGATGACCAGCGTGTGCCCGGCGTTGTGGCCGCCCTGAAACCGCACGATCACGTCGGCGCGCTTGCTCAGCCAGTCCACAAGCTTGCCTTTGCCCTCGTCGCCCCACTGGGCGCCGACCACAACCACGTTGGCCATGAGCCAGTCCTTTCACGTCGGTGATTACGCCGCCTTCTATCAGCCGGGGCGAAACGCGCAAACCGCAAATGCGTCGCGCAAGGGGGGACGGGGCGCTAGAGCCGGTTCAGGCCGGCCCAATCGCGGATTTCGCCGCGCCAGTAGATGAATTCGCCGCCGTTCAGCAACCAGGCCGCCTCGCCGCGCCGCGGAAGCCGCCGCCGCGGCGGATGGGGGCCGAATTCAGGAGCCCCGAGCGCGCCGCCGAACATCGCGTGGTCGCTGAAACGCGCGCGCCAGGGGCGCCGCGCCATGCGGCCGTTCTCGGCGCGCGGACGAGACGGGGTCTCGGCCGCGACCACGTCGCCCGCGGCGTTCAGCGTGAAGATCATGCGCTCCGGGCCGGCGGGGCCGTCGGCGCTGACCTCCAGCCGGTTTTCGCCCGCCGCGCGCCAGCGCAGCGCCGGGTTGCCGGCCATGGCGTCGGGCGCCCAGGGCAGTTCGGCGAGGTAGCGCAGCAATTCGCCCGCCGCGGTGTCGTCGTCATCCTCGCGCGCCAGCGGCAGGCCGGCGAACAGGCGCGCCTCCAGCAGCCCCTGGCCGTTGGCGAGCGCATCGACGACCCGGATCGGCAGCAGCGGCGCCAGCCTGCCGTCGGCGATCCACAGGAAGGCCGGCGCCCCGGCGGCGACGATCTGCTCGGCGCGCATGGGCAGCCAGCGCCCGCCGGGTTTCAGTCGCATTTCGCAAATCTGGGTGAACCGGGCCAGCCGCAGCGGCGCGGCGGCGTCGACGCCGGCGCGCGCGATCAGCGCCCGCACGGGCGCGATGGTTTCGGGGCGGCGAGACCCGGGGGCGGGCGATTCCGCCAGCGCGTGGCGCAATTCGCGTATGCGGGCGGCGAAGCTCTGCCGCATCATGCCCAGAAACAGCGCCGCCACGGCGATGGCGAGAAGAACGGCGAATCCTGGGATCTGCATGGCGGCCCTCTTGGTTGAGCCTCGTTCTCCGCCTTCGAGCCGGGTTTCGCAACCGCTATTGCGGCCGGCGACGCGCGCCCGGCCCGGGTCGAATCGGGCCGGGCGCGATCGTCAGAAGGTCAGCGCCTTGGCCTGTCGCACCTGCGGCAGGGCGGCGATCTCGGCCAGCATGGCGGGCGACAGCGCGCCGTCGACGCCGAGCAGGGCGATCGCCTCGCCGCCCATCTCGGCGCGGCCCAGCGCGAAGGTGGCGATGTTGACCTCGAGATCGCCGAGCTTGGCGCCCAGCGCGCCTATGTAGCCGGGCGTGTCGGTGTTGACGGTGTAGAGCATGAAGGGCTGCGGCGAGGCCTCCAGCCCGATGCCCTTGATCTGGATGACCCGCGGCTTGCCGTCGGAAAACACCGTGCCGGCCACCGATCGGGTCTGCGCCTCGGTGGTCACCACCAGCCTGACATAGGATCCGTAGGCGCCCTGCGCGTCCTTGCGGGTTTCGGCGATGCGCATGCCGCGTTCGCGCGCCACGATCGGGGCCGAGACCATGTTGACCCCGCCCTCGCCCACCAGCGGCTTGAGCATGGCGGCGGTGACGGCGCAGGTGAGCGGCTTCAGGTTCAGATCGCCGACCCGGCCCACGTATTCGATCTCGATTTCCTTGATCGGGTTGTCGGTGACCTGCCCGGCGAAACCGCCCAGGGTCTCGCACAGCGCGATCCAGGGCTTCAGGATCGGCGCCTCCTCGGCGGTGACGGAGGGGGCGTTGATGGCGTTGGCGATCGCGCCCTTCATCAGGTAGTCGGACATCTGCTCGGCGACCTGCAGGGCGACGTTTTCCTGGGCCTCGGAGGTCGCGGCGCCCAGATGCGGGGTGCAGACGATGTTGGGGGCGTCGAACAGCACGTTGTCCCTGGCCGGCTCCTCGGCGTAGACGTCGAAGGCGGCGCCGGCGAGCGCCCCGGATTTCAGCGCCGCGGCGACGGCGGCCTCGTCCACCAGCCCGCCGCGCGCGCAGTTGATCAGGCGGGCGCCGGGCTTCATTTTCGCGATCCGCCCGGCGTCGAGCAGATTGGCGGTGCGTTCGGTCTTTGGCAGGTGCAGGGTGACGAAATCGGCGCGGGCGAGCAGGTCCTCCACGTCGTCGATCTTCTCGACGCCCAGTTCCTGCGCCCGATCGGCGCTGAGGAACGGGTCATGGGCGATCACCTTCATGCGCAGGCCGATGGCGCGCGCAGCGACCACCGCGCCGATATTGCCGCAGCCGATGACGCCAAGCGTCTTGCCGGTGATCTCGGCCCCCATGAAGCGGGATTTTTCCCATTTGCCGGCGCGGGTGGAGGCGTCGGCGGCGGGGATCTGGCGCGCGCAGGAAAACAGCATGGCGATGGCGTGCTCGGCGGTGGTGATGGAGTTGCCGAAGGGCGTGTTCATCACCACGACGCCGCGCGCCGAGGCGGCGGGGATGTCGATGTTGTCGACCCCGATGCCGGCGCGCCCGATCACCTTGAGGCGATCGGCCCGCGCGATGATTTCAGCGGTGGCCTTGGTGGCGGAGCGGATGGCGAGCCCGTCATAGCGGCCGATGATCTCGGCCAGCTTCGCCGGATCCTTGCCCAGATCAGGCAGGAAATCGACCTCGACGCCGTTGTTGCGGAAGATCTCGACGGCGGCTTCGCTGAGCTTGTCGGAGATGAGGACCTTGGGCATGTGACTGTCTTTCGCGAGAATTTCCAGGGGGGGCCGGCCGGCGGCGCCGCGACGGTCGCGAGCGCGGCGCGCGGCCGGCGCAGCAAGGTTTTCGCCTGTGTCAGGCCGGCGCGAGTTCGGATTTCGCGACCTCGAAGGCCCAGTCGAGCCAGGGGGTCAGGGCCTCGACATCGGCGGTGTCCACCGTGGCGCCGCACCAGATGCGCAGCCCCGGCGGCGCGTCGCGATAGCCGCCGATGTCAAAGGCGGCGTTTTCCGTTTCGAGCAGCGCCGCGAGGCGTTTTGCGAAGGCGCGCCGATCGGGTTCGTCCAGCGCCGCGATCGCCGGATCGGCGATTTTCAGGCAGACCGAGGTGTTGGAGCGCAGCGCCGGGTCGGCGACCAGGTTGGCGATCCAGGCGGTCCGGTCCGCCCAGCCCTGCAGGGCGGCGAAATTGGCGTCGGCGCGGGCGCGGGCGCCGGGCAGGCCGCCGATCGAATCGACCCAGTCCAGCGCGTCGATGCAGTCGGCGACGCAGAGCATCGACGGGGTGTTGATGGTGGCGCCCTGAAAGATCCCCTCGATCAGCTTGCCGCCCTTGGTCAGCCGGAAGATTTTCGGCAGCGGGCGGTCGGGCGCGAAGCTTTCCAGCCGTTCGACCGCGCGGGGCGACAGGATCAGCATGCCGTGCGCGCCTTCGCCGCCGAGACCCTTCTGCCAGGAGAAGGTGGCGACGTCGAGCTTGCGCCAGTCCAGATCCTGCGCGAACGCCGCCGAGGTGGCGTCGCAGATGGTCAGGCCTTCGCGATCCGCCGCGATCCAGTCGGCGTCGGGCACGCGGGCGCCCGAGGTGGTGCCGTTCCAGGCGAAGACCACGTCGGCCTCGGCGCGCACCGCGGCGAGATCCGGCAGCGCGCCGTACTCGGCCTTCAGCACTCGCAGGTCGTCGAGCTTCAGCTGGTCGCGAATGTCGCCCGCCCAGCCGGCGCCGAAGCTTTCCCAGACCAGCACGTCGACGGGGCGCGGGCCGAGCAGCGACCACAGCGCCATCTCCACCGCGCCGGTGTCCGAGGCGGGCACGATGCCGACGCGGTACTCCTCGGGCACGCCGAGCAGCGCCGCGGTGCGATCGATCGCCGCCTTGAGCTGGGCTTTCGGCGCGGCGGCGCGGTGCGAACGGCCCAGGAGAGCTTTCGCCGCGACCGCGTCAAGCGACCAGCCGGGATGTTTGGGACAGGGGCCGGACGAAAATCCGGCGCGCGCAGGCAGAGCCTGCGGCTTGGGGGGGAACGTCATGGGACGCGCTCCATCGTCAGGGCGAGATTGCTGAGCCCGCCGCCGCTCGCCCTTGTCCGACGACGCGCCCACCGGCTGGATAGGGCGCGTCGGGGGGCGAGGTCAAGCGGGAAAATGTCGCTTTTCGCGCCTCGCGCGTCGCGTTTCGGCCCGCGCAGGCGGTCAGCGGGCGCGGCGCTTGTCGCGATGATAGGTGAGGGCGAGCCCGATGCAGGCAAGCAGCGGGGCCTCGGGCGACGGACGGGCCGCCGACAGGATGATCCCCCGCGCGCCCTCGTAGACGAGTTGATCGGGAAACAGCCTGCGATAGCTGTCGAGCAGCGTCGTGCGGCAGTTGACATACAGCCCGAAGCGATCTGCGGGCGGGGGCTGGCCCGATGCCCAGCCGATGCGGATGGTGCTGCCGGCGCGACTGGCCTCGGTCAGATAGGCGGGTTCGCCCCATTTCAGCGTTTCGGTCAGCGGGCCGACGCCGTCGATGCCGGCGGCGGCGGAGAAGATCAGGCGGCGCAGGTCCAGCAGGGCCGGGCGCAGGGGATCGGGCGCGGCGGCGAACGCCGCCGCCACCTCGGCCGGCATGGGCGGGCGCGGGGGGCTGTCCTGCATGGCTGACCTGCGGCCTGCGCCGCGCGGATCGGCGGCGGGCGCAGGATGCGGCGTCAGGCGGCGGCGATCCAGCGTTTCGCCTCCTCGATCTCGGCATCGTGAAACAGCCGCACCGGCGCCGGCATCAGCGCCGCGAACAGCTTCACCCCCTGGCGGATCCAGCCGATGTCCGAAACCAGCGCCAGCCTTTCGAAATCGCCGAGATGCGCCATGCCGAAGCTGGCGTCGTCCCACATGGCGCCGGCGGTGTAGCTTTCGAATTCCGGACCGCACCAGTAAAGCACCCGGACCTTGCCATGGGCCTTGATCTTTTCCAGCAGCAGCGGAATCAGGGTTTCCTCGTAATCGGCGGCGCTGATCACCCCCTCGGCGCTGACCGCGGCGACATTGGGCGCGAAGCCCTCCAGCACCCGGAACCGCCCGGCGCGGGGGATGTCGGCGCCGGCCCATGCGCGGGCCGCGTCCAGTTGGTCATGGGGGAAATGCCGGATCTCGGCGGCGACGAAATGCCCGGCCAGCGCCGGACCGGCGGAGGCGAGAGGGCTGTCGCTGACCAGCGCCACCCTGGCGAGCTTGCGGTGATGATCGCGGATGAATTTCAGATGCGCGGCGAAGGCGGCGAAATCTTCCCAGCCGGGGAAGGTCTTCGCGGCGATGACCAGGCCTTTCAGGTCGCCATGATCGCGCAGATGGCTGTCGATGCGTTCGGCGAGATCGGCGAAATCCTTCGCCGAGAGGCCGGTGCGGACATCGGGGCGGATCACCGCGACGCCCTCCTTTTCATGCAGGTCGAGACGGATCATCCTTGCCTCCCTTGACTGTCAGGCCGGATCGGAAAGCCCAAGGATAGGCCGGTGCGCAGGGGGGACAATCCCGCATGGCGTCGCGGGCGCCCGCCGGCGCGGCGCCGACGACGCCGCTTGACCTCGCCGTCGCGGCGCCACAGACGGGCCGGATGTTGTCCCGCATGGTTTCCGCCACCCCCGCCGCCGCGCTCAACTGGGCGATGCTTTTGCTGTTGTCGCTGATCTGGGGCGGGGCGTTTCTTGGCGTTGAGCTGGCGCTGCCGGGATTTCCGCCGATGACGCTGGCGGCGATCCGCATCGGCATCGGCGCGCTGTTCGTGGCGCCGCTGGCCTTCGCGCTGGGCGCCGGGCTGCCGGGGCTGCGCGATCCGACCGGGCGGCGGATCTGGCTGCATTGCCTCGGCATGGCGCTGTTTTCAAACGCCTTGCCCTTCACGCTGCTGAGCTGGGGTCAGCAATACGTGAGCGCCGGATTCGCCGGCATCACAATGGGCGCGGTGCCGTTGCTGACCCTGCCGCTGAGCCACCTTCTGGTGCCGGGCGAGACCATGAGCCGCCGCAAGCTGATCGGCTTCGCCATCGGGTTCGGCGGCGTCGCGGTGCTGATCGGGCCGGGCGCGCTGGCCGGCGGCGACGGCGGGCTGGCGCTGACCGCGCAGCTTGCCTGCGTCGCCGCCGGGTGCTGCTATGCGATCGGCATGGTGATCACCCGGTTGTGCCCGCCGGCGCCGCTGGCGTCGTTCAGCGCCGCCGCGCTGATCCTGGCGACGCTGATCCTCACCCCCGCGGCGCTGATCGTCGAGCGGCCCTTCGACCTCGACCCGTCGGGCGAGGCGGCGGCGGCGGCGCTGTATCTGGGGCTGTTTCCCACCGGGCTGGCGACGCTGCTGCTGGTGAGCGTGGTCAACCGCGCCGGACCGCCGTTTCTGAGCATGGTCAACTATCTGGTGCCGGTCTGGGCGGTGCTGCTGGGCGTGGCGCTGCTGGGCGAGGCGGTGGAGTGGCGTTTTGCGCTCGCGCTGGGGCTGATCCTGCTCGGGGTGGCGGTGGCGCAGAAGCTGATATTGCGCAACCGCTGACCGCCGGAGGCGCATTCGGCGCTGTATCTGCGCCGAAACTTCCCTAGATTGGTCGGATTCCGTTCGACGCGCGGGCCACAACGCGGCGCGAACGCCATGAAACCGAACAGGGAGACCATTCGATGAAACGCATCTTCAAGACAGTCGCCGGCATCGCCGTCGCGGCGCTGACGGGCGCCGCCGCGCAGGCCGAATCCGGCGATCGCTGGCTGGAGCTGCCCGACCTGCCGCCCATGCCCGAGGCGCGCGAAAGCGGCATGGCCCCGGTCAACGGCATCCAGATGCATTACGCCGTCTACGGCGAGGGCGACCCGGTGCTGCTGATCCATGGCGGGCTGGGCCATGGCGATGTCTGGGGCGCGCAGGTCAAGCGGCTGATGGGCTCGCGCAAGGTGATCGTCGCCGACAGCCGCGGGCATGGGCGCTCGACGCGCAACGAACAGCCCTTCGGCTACAGCCTCATGGCCTCGGATTATCTGGCGCTGCTGGATTTCCTGAAGATCGACAAGGTCGCGCTGGTGGGCTGGAGCGACGGCGGCATCATCGGGCTCGACATCGCCATCAACCATCCCGAACGCCTGACCCGGCTGTTCGCCCACGCCGCCAATTCAACCACCGACGGCGTCGATCCGGCGGTGGAGACCGACGCGGTGTTCGGCCAATACGTGGAAAAGATGGCGGCGGAATACGAACGCCTGTCGCCGACGCCGGACCAGTTCGGCGCCTTCGTCGAACAGATCTCCAACATGTGGGCGACGCAGCCCGCCTACACCGACGCGCAGCTGGCGGCGATCGACGTGCCGGTGGACATCGTGCTCGGCGATCATGACGAGGCGATCACCAAGGTCCACACGCAGCATCTCGTGGACACGATCCCGGGCGCGAAATACATCGTGCTGGAGGGCACGAGCCATTTCGCCATGCTTCAGGATCCGCAGGGCTACAACAGCGCGATTCTGAATTTCCTCGCCCGCTGACGGGATCGGGGGGGGGTCGGGGCGGTTTCGGGGGACGCCGGCCACGGCGCCCCCCGCTTTCATCAATCCGCCGCGAAGCAGTAGAACAGCCCGGCGCCGCCGGTGGATTTCAGCGCATCCTGACTGCAGCCGCGCGAATCATGGGCGGAGTTCCAGGAAACATTGCCGCCGCCGTGGCGGTCGTGATGGCCGAGCCGCGCCGCGCCCTCGTCGGAGCTTGTCCAGTTGCTGCAGGTGCGGTCCTTCTCTTCCCAGGGGAAATACGCGGTGCCGTCATCCTTGGTTCCGGTGAGCATGTCATGGCGATTGGGCCGGTCGCCGCGCCCGTTGACGATATCGCCGTTCTCGTCCAGCGCCGTGCGCTTGACCAGATTGGGCCCCAGATGCAGCTGGTCGAGATCGACGGCGATCAGTTCGCCGCGCGCGTTATGCCACGGCCCGGCGCCGATCCGGTCGCGGGCGGAGATCCCGCGCTTGCCGTCCTCCTGGGTGCTCAGATAGGCGCGCCACACCCGCCCCTTGGTCCCGGCGGCCTCGGCCAGCTTGGCGCAATAGGCGTCGGCGCCCTCGAGCCCGCCGAGATCGGCGCCGTTGCCCATGCCGCTGCTGGTGACGAAGAAGCTCATGGGATGCTGGGATTCGGCGGCGAGCGGCGCGGCCCCGAGGCAGACGACGCCGGCCGCTAGCAGTGTCTTGGCGAGAAGCATTTCGCATTCCTTTCCAAATGACGCGGCGAACCGGATCGAACGAATCGATCGGGGCGAATTGGATTGGGCGAAGGCGAGGCGCCGCGAACCGGGCCTGACGCCGATGCTGACACCCGCCGGACCGGCGGACAAGCCGTCGCGGGGCGAAACCGTCCGCCCCGCGATCACCTCACTTGATCTTGATCGGCTTCACCACCGGCTTGCCGTCGACGATCACCGGCTTGTCGTTGGCCACCGCGCCGGGGCCGAATTCATAGACGCCGATCTTGCCGTCCTCGTGATGCAGCATCGCGATCACCACGTCGCCGGGCCGGGTCGGCGCATCGAGCGTCACCCGCACGCCGCCATTGGCGCCGTCCTTCAGCGCCGCGTGGCCGATGGAGCCGGGCACGACCGGCTTGCCGTCGCGGGTGGCGTGGATCACCAGCCAGCCGCCGCCGGGCATGGTCGCGCCGTCCACCACCAGCGACGCCCCGGCGGGCTGGGGCGATACGCTGAGGCCGGGCGCGGGCGGCGCGGCGGGTTCGGTGGCGCAGGCGGCCAGCGGCAGGGTCAGCGCCAGCGCGGCGAAAATGGATCTCGTCATGGGTCTCTCGGCTCCTTGTCGGTTGCGTTTCGGGGCGGGCGGACCCCCGCTCCGAACAAGGGACGCCGCATCTGCGGGCATTATTCCGTTTTTTGTGGAATGCTTCGCCGGGCTCGGGCGTCCATGGGGCGAAAAAGGGAGATTCCGCGCCGTGACCGACCGCAACGCTCTGATCGAAAGCTGCATCATGGACCTGCGCCGCTACGCGCTGGCGCTGTGCCGCGACCGCGATCAGGCCGATGATCTGGTGCAGGACACCGTGGCCCGGGCGCTGTCGCGCTGGTATCTGCGCAAGGCCGGGAACGAGGTCCGCCCCTGGCTGTTCGCGATCCAGCGCAACCTGTTCCTGAGCGGGCGACGGCGCGACACGCGGGGCCTGCGCATCTTCGACCCGGATTCGACGGCGGAGGGCGTCGGCGGCGGCGCGCCCGACGCGGCGCTGGAGCTGCGCCAGGCGCTGGCGATGATCGACATGCTGCCCGAGGACCAGCGCAGCGCCGTGATGCTGGTGAGCGTCGAAGGGTTTTCCTATCGCGAGGCGGCGAAGATCATGGCGACCCCCGTGGGCACGGTGATGTCGCGACTGAGCCGGGGGCGGGCGCGGCTGCGCCAGCTCGCCGGCCCGGCGCGCGAAACCAGACTGAGGAGAGTGAAGTGACCAACGGCCACAGACCCGTGGGCGAGGACGACCTGACCGCCTATCTCGACGGCGAGCTTCCGGCGGAGCGCCGGGCGCTGGTGGAGGCCTGGCTCGCGGAGCGCCCGGAGGCGCAGGCCCGCATGGCGCAGGATCGCGAGATCGCGGCGCGGCTGCGCGCGGGGCTGGCGCCGCTCGCCGACGCGCCGGCCCCCGACCACCTGCGGCTGGCGGCGATCC
>NZ_JBWOMN010000110.1:0-22927 GCF_056449545.1 Oceanicella sp.
CCGCCCCGTGCTGCACCGCCACGGCGCGCGGCGACGCCTGCGCTTGCCTCCCTGGGCGCGGGCGATCCCCGGATGCGGTTGGCGTCGCATCCGGGGATTTTCGGGGACGGCGGCGATGCCTGATCCCAACAAATCCCCCTATGTCGCCTTCGGGCTGCTGGCCTGGGCGGTGGCGATGAAGGCCAAGGCGGGCTTTCCGGACCTGGAGAAGAACGGCGACATCGACGAGCTGGCCTGGCGGCGGCGGGACCAGCTGCCCGACCGCGAGGATCTGGGCGAGGTGATCGAGGATTTCCGCGACCGCTACGCCCGCGCGCCGGTCGAGGCCGGGGTGATCCTGCATGACGCGTTGATCAGGATGATGGCCGATCTGACGCTCTCGTTCAAACGGACGCAGGAGGCGCTCGATCAGTGGCGCCGCGACGGCGTGACCTACGCCTGGCAAAAGCGGAGGGACATCTGTGGCTGATGGTCAGACAGGGCAGCCAACGCGGATGACGGTCGCCGATCAGGCGATGCTGGCGATCGCAACGCGGATCCTCGTCGATTGGGTGCGGCAGGCCGAACAGATCAGGCTGGACCTGCTGGATCTGCGCGATCTGCTGCCGCACGTCAATCGCACCCATGCCCGCCTCGGCAAGCTGGCTGAGGCCTGCGACTTGATGGTGATGGCGGGCGAGACGGGCATGCGGGCCGGGTCCGCCGACTGGACCCGGGCGCGCTACGACGCCGGCGAGGCGCTGGAGGCGATCTACAGGCATCGCGCGGCGATGACCATCGAGCGGTTCCGGGAAGAGCGAGTGGGGGCGTAGGCGTGGCGCGTTACCCCGAATTCCGCGAGATCGTCGACGCGCTGCAGCTGCGCGTCCGCGACGTGGCGACGCGGTATGCGCCGGGCGGCGGGCATGAGCAATCGGGCAAGTGGTGGGCGATCAATCCGGGGCGCGCCGACAGGCATGTCGGCAGTTTCTACATCAACCTGACCGGCGCCTATGCCGGGCGCTGGCATGACGAGGCCACGGGCCAAGGCGGCGACATGCTGGATCTGATCCAGATGGCGCTGAACCTCGATCGCAAGGCGGCGCTGCGCGAGGCCTGCGCGTTTCTGGGCCTGGCCGACGAAACCCCCAGGCAAGCGGCGTTGCGCAAGCGCGAGACCGAGCGGCTGCGCGCCCAGGCGAAGCGCGACGCCGCCGATCTTGAGGCGGCGATCGTCAGGAAACGCCGGGCGGCGCATGCGCTGTGGCTGCGCTGTCATGAGCGCATCATCGGCACGCCGGTGGCCAAATACCTGACGGTGCGGGCAATCGGCATCGAGCGTCTGGGGCGCTCGCCCCACGCGCTGCGGTATCACCCGGCGCTGCATTACCACCATGAGGACAAGGCGACCGGCGAGATCACCGAGGGCGAATGGCCGGCGATGGTCGCGGCGATCCACGGCCCGGCGATCGAGGGCAAGCCGGCGGAGTTCTGGGGCGTGCATCGAACCTGGCTGGCGCAGGATGACGCCGGGATCTGGGGCAAGGCGCCCCTGCCGCAGCCGCGCAAGGTGTTCGGCAGCAAGAAGGGCGGCTTCATCCGCATCTGGAAAGGCTTCGGCCCGCGCGGCGGCGTGGGGCCGTCTGCAGCGTCCAACAGGCACAATCAGGTGTTCATCGCCGAGGGGATCGAGGATGCGCTGAGCATGGCGGTGATCCGGCGCGAGGCGGGAAGGCCGTGCCTCGCCTTTGCCGCGCTCGATCTTGGCAATATCCAGCATGTAACCCTGACCCGCAGTATCCGCAGCGTCTGGATAATCGCCGACAACGACGCGGATCCCGGCCTGCAAAAGCCCATCGACGCCGCTGTCCGGAAGTTCCAGCGCGAGGGTCGGCATGTTGACGTCTGGCGCAACCGGCATGGCGGCAAGGACGCCAATGATCTGGTCGTCGCCCGCATGCAGTGGGAGGGCGCTGCGTGACCAAAGAACCCCCGAAACTTGCCATGGTGAGTGACGAGTTCGACGGCCCCCCGACGCCGCCGCCCGACGCGTCGCCCCAGTCACGCGACGACGGCCCGCCGCCGCCCGACCGGCCGCGCGATCCCTTGCCCGGCGAAATCTGGGCCGACTGCCCGGTGACGGCGCTCGGGGTGCATGGCGACAGCTATTTCTATCTCGACGTCCTGGGTCAGCTGGCGGTGGTGGCGAACCACACCAAGGACCGGATGCGCGGCGTTTTCGGCGGGCGCATCGACCAGCTGCAGGCGAATTTTCCGCAATTCAACAAAAGCGGCAACGTCAGCGGCTGGTCGCAGGAGCATACCGCCACGGCGATGGTGCGCGCCTGCACGCAGAAGGGCGTCTGGAACGCTTTTGACCGGGTGCGCGGGCAAGGCGCCTGGATCGATGCGGATGGCGGGGTGGTCCTGCACTGCGGCGACGGCGTGCTGTATCAGGGGCAATGGCGCGCCACCGGCGAGATCGACGGCATCGTCTATCCGTCCGATGTTCGCCTCCCCCGCCCCCTGGGCCCCGCTGATTTCTCCGGCGATCCGGGGGCGGAGCTCATGGAGCTGCTGACCACCTGGAACTGGTCGCGCGGCGATCTGGACGCCTATCTGCTGCTGGGCTGGATCATGGTCGCCAGATTTGGCGGCGCCCTGAAGTGGCGCCCGCTGGCCTGGATCACCGGCGACGCCGGCACCGGCAAATCGACGCTGCACGACGTGATCAAATACGTCATCGGCGAGGATGGCATGTTGCAGGCGACGGACACCACCGAGGCGGGCCTGCGCCAGTTGATCGGCCAGAAATCCGTGCCGGTCGCGCTGGATGAGGTCGAGGCCGAAACAGATCCTCGCAAGGCTCAATCCGTGGTCAAGCTTGGCCGGCAGGCAGCGAGCGGCGCCATGTCGTTTCGCGGCGGCGCCGATCACCACGGGCAGGCGTTCCGGGTGATGAGCGCCTTTCTGCTGTCGTCCATTCTGCGTCCGGCCATGCCCGACCAAGACCTGAGCCGCATCGCCATGCTGGATCTGTGGCCGCTGGCCAAGGGCGTTCCGCCGCCAAATCTCGATCGCCGCCGCCTGGGCAAGGTCGGCCGGGCGATGTTTGGTCGCGTTATCGCCCAATGGGCCCGGCTCGACGACACGCTGCATCTGTATCGGCAGTCGCTGAGCGCCGCCGGCCATGACGCGCGCGGCTGCGATCAGTTCGGCACGCTGTTGGCGCTTGCAGACCTGGCGATGCATGACGCACGGCCGGACGAGGCGCGCTGCGGGTTCTGGGCCGGCAAGCTCAGCGCTCTGGTCATCCAGGCACAAGCCGACCGATCATCCGACACCACGCGCATGTTCAACTATCTGATGGCCCAGCCGCTCGACGTGACCCGATCGGGCCGCAAATATTCGGTCGGCCGCTGGGTGCTGGCCGCATGCGGGCTCAATCCGAACGACGACCCGGAACCGGTTCTGGCGCGCGAAATCCTGCCGGCCTTCGGCCTCAAGATCCATGGTCGCGGCGCCACCGCGCAACTTGCGATTGCCAATAGTCACGCCGGCCTGGCGACGTTGTTCCGCGACACCCACTGGCATGCGGCCGGCGGCATGAACGGCGTCTGGTCGCAGGCGGCGATCCGCGCGGCGCATGCGAAATCCAGAGGCGGACAGAAATTCGACGGCGTGCAGTCCCGGGCCATACTCGTGCCGTTGCAGTCCATTCCCGGTCTTTTCGGCGACGACGATGACGTGCCGGAGCCGCAGGCGCAGGCCCCGCATGAGCCCGACTACAACCCCGACGACTTCGCGTAGGAGGATGCAGATGCTTGCCCCCGCACCCGTGTTCGCATCCACGCCCACACCCTTGACGCGGAGCCGAAAATTCCGCGGGCGATCCTCCGCCGTTCGCGCGGGGGTTGTGCGGGCGCATGGGTTCGGGGCCGCTACGCCCCTGTTCATGCGTAGCGGTATTGTAGCGGGGGCGTAGCGGATGTTTTTCCCGTCATATCAATGCGTTAACTGGCAACCGCTACGCAGCTACGCCAAATCGACAACATGCCTCGTATGTGCGGGCATGCGGCTGCGCGATCGCGCGCGTGCGTCGCGTAGCGGGCGTAGCTGCGTAGCCATCTCTATCTATCTATATGATAATAAAGAGATATATAGAAACTCTAGCCGCTACGCTGCCGCTACAACTCCGCTACGCCTGCCTGAAATGATCACGCTCGCCCTGGTCTTTCTGGCGCGTTCTGCGGGCCGGATCATTGCCAAGCCACTGAAAACAATAAAATATTGCGGAGTTTGGTCATGAGCGGCGAGACCAAAGACCCGAAACGCGGGCGGTATGAGAAGGCGGCGGGCGCGGCGGCGGCGCGGATGGATCGCGCGGCGATGCTCGGCCGGCAGCTGTCGCTCCTGCCCGGAGGCGCGGGATCTGGCGATGGCGGCGATCCGGGCGGCGACGGGCCACGCGGGCCGGGCCGTCCGAAGGGCGCGAAGAACAAGCGGAGCTCCAAGCTGCGCCAGATGCTGGCGGCGCGCGGCTTCCGGATGCCAGAGGACGTGCTGGCCGAGATCGCCGGACTGAACAGCCGCGAACCGGCGCTGGTCCTGGCGATGCGGCATGCCGAACAGGTGATCGCCTGGGCGTTCGACGGGAACAACGCCAAGGGAGAGTTGCGCCTTGCGGCGTTCCTTTCGGTCTACAAGGAAATGCTGCGGGCGCTCGACGCGCTGATGCCCTACGGGCTTGAGAAGGCCACGCCGGACGAGAACGCCGGCATGGCGGTGACGACCATCATCATGCCTGGCGCGGGACAGGCGACACCTGGCGACGGCGCGAGGGTGATCGAGGGCCGCGCGACGGCGTTCGCGCCGTCCGATTTCGCGCCGCCGCCGATGCCGGGCAAAACCGTTGAAAATCAACCGCTTAGCAATTCGTCTCGCGGTCAGTCGGATAGCGAAAGTCGGACGGAATGAGCAAGCCATTGAAAAATATCGGCAAAAAAGGCGCCGATCCGCTGATTGGAAATCAGTTGCGCGGCGCTCCAGCGCGGCCCGGACAGGGCGCCCCCCTCGCGCGCCGGCGCGCCGTGGGCGCCTGTGGCGGACCCGGGGGGGCCGGCGCGCGCGCTTCCACTCTGCCCCTGCCTCCGACCCCATGCGGCGTTTCCGGGCGCGCCGGAGGCCTCCGGTGACCGGGGTCGAGGGTGATTATCGGATGAGGTCCGGGGAAAATTCCGCCCCGGGTCGGGGGAAAGCCGATCTGCCGGGGCTGGATGCGCGCGAGGCCGTCCTTGAGCTCGACGGCGGCGCGACGGGCGGCATGCCGCTTGCCCATGATCTGACATTTCCCGGGCCGATCGCGCAAGCTTTCTTTGGCGATGACGGATCGATCGTCGGGATCCAGGGGCCGGTCGGATCGGGCAAGACCACGACGCTGATCTATTCGCGGATCCGCCGGGCGCGGATGATGCCGCGATCGACCATCGACGGCGTGCGGCGCTACAAGCTGCTGGTGGTGCGCCAGACCTATCGCCAGCTCTGGTCGACCACGATCCCGTCCTATCTGGAGACCATCCCCAAGGCGCTCGGCAAATGGAGCGGCGGGCGCGGCGATCCCGTCACGCATGTGGTGCATTTCGAGGATGATTTCGGCCCGATCGAGTTCACCGCGGAATTCATGGCCTTTGGCGACGACGTCGCCGCCGCCATGCGCGGCGTGCAGACCACCGACATGTGGCTGAACGAGGCCGACACCGTGCCCGTCGACGTGCTGACCGTGGGCATCGGCCGCGTCGACCGCTGGCCCGGAACCAGGCATTTCGTCGGCTATGCGCCCGACATGCAGTCCTATGGCCAGATCGCTTGCGATTTCAACGCGCCGGACGAGGAAAACTGGACCTTTGGGGTGTTCCATGACGAGGCCGGCCGGGCGCGCATGGAGCGCGAGATGACCGCGATGATGCCGGAGGGCTCGCCGCCGGTGCGGATCGTGTTCCACATGCAGCCCGGGGCCCAGGAGCCAGGCGCCGAGAACCTGCACAACCTCTCGCCGCTCTACTATCCGCGCCAGATCGCGGCCATGAAGCTGGCCGGGCGCGGCGACATGCTGGATCGGCTGGTCCACAACAAGATCACCTATCTGCGCATCGGCGAGCCGGTGTTCAAACGCGAATTCAACCGCCGCATCCATGTGTCGGCGACGCGGCTGGCGCCTGACCCGGATCTGCCGATCAGGATCGGGCTGGATCAGGGGTTTACGCCGGCGGCGGTGGTCGCCCAGTACAGTTTGCCCATGCGCTGGGTGTTTCTGGCCACCCTGATGTTCCCGCGCGAACACCTGCTGGCCCGCGTGTTCGGCGAACGCCTGGCGGATCTGCTGGACGAGCGGTTCACCGGCATGCGCATCGAGGGCGCCTGGGGCGACATCGCCGGCGAAACCGGCGCCAGCCAGGCCGCGACCGAGAACGAGACCTGGAACCTGATCGTCGGGCGGGCGATCGGCGTCACCGTGCGCCCCCAGCGCGTGGGCGCCAACCGCATCCAGCCGCGGCTTGAGGCCCTGCGCGCGCCGCTGGAATATCTTGATGGCGGTCAGCCCGGCCTGCTGATCTGCCCGAGCTGCAAACCCCTGATCGCCGGGTTCGAGGCGCGCTATGTCTGGACCGACGAAATCGACAAGAGCGGCAACAAGCGCAAGGTGCCCAACAAGGCCGTGGTCGAAGCCAATGTGATGGACGCGGCTCAATATCTCTGCCTGTCCGAAGTGAGCGGCGACGGCCTGACGCGGATTTCCGGCGCCAGCGCGCGCGCCAGCGCGCAGGCGCGACGCGGCAACGCCGGGGCGCGGCGACGCGGGCTGGAGGTGGGGTTCAGCGTCCTCGACCCATACGGCCCGCCACGCGGCGCGCATGGAGGCCTGTCATGAACGCGCCATCCTTCATGCATGCGGCGCGTCTGTCGCGGCACATCAGCATTTCCGATTATCAGGGCGCCGCTGCGCTGCGGGTTCTTGAGCATCTGGACGAGGGGGACCGGCGCGAAGTCGAGATGGCGCGCGCGCGGCAATTCGACCCGACGGATCTGCTGGTGGATTTCCACTGCGCGGCAATGACCGGAGGTTTCGTGAAAATCGCCTGGGAGCATTCTCAGGACGGCGGCGCGCGGCCAATCGCGCTGATTGGCATCGCGCGCCAGGCGAACCCCGGAATTGCCCAGGCGGCGATGCTGGCGCGCCCGCACCGGCTTCATGTCATGCCGCTCGCGCGCCTGGTGCTGGCGATCCGTCGCGGTCTGCCGGCCTACTGTGCAGAGCAGCGCATCCATCGCATCGAAGCGCGTTGCTGGGCCGATCACCAGAGCGCCGCACGGATGCTGACCGGCATCGGGTTCCGGCATGAATGCGACGTCGGCGGCTACGGCTACGACGGGCGCACGGTCTTTCGTCAATTCAGTTTCATCCCAGCAGGAGAATGACCATGTGCATTTTCGGCGCCCCAAAGGCCAGATCGGCCGCTCCGATCATCCCTTCAGACAGCAACGCCGAGGCGCGGCGACAGGAGGATCTGGAGGCGCGCCTGCGCCGCCAGCGCTCCGGCGCGGCGGCGAACATCCTGACCAGTCCCGGCGGCATCCCGGCGCGCGGCGTGGCCAAGACGCTCGGGGGTGTCTGAGCAATGGTGGGGTCCATGCAGGCCGAGAACGACGATCCGCGCTATCGCGCCGCCGCGAGCGCCTGGGATGATCTGAAATCCGCGCGCAGCGAGCACGAGCTGGACTGGGACGAGCTGGCCCGGCTGATCCGCACCCAGCGCGGCGGGCATCAGGAGGCGAATTCGGCGCGCCACAGGGGCGACAAGCCGTTCAGCTCGGCGCCGCTGATCGCGGCGACCAACTTCTCGGCCGGGCTCTACGGGACGCTGACAAATCCGGCTAACCGCTGGATGAGCCTGCGGGCCGCCGACAATGACCTGGCCGACTGGAAGCCCATGCGCGACTGGCAGGACCGGGTGTCGTCCATCGTCCTGCGCAGTTTCCAGCCGCATGTCTCGCCGTTCTATTCGGCGGCGCCGCAGCTCTACGGCGATCTGACGGTGTTCGGGAACGCCGCGCAGTATGACGAGGTCCGCCCCGCCGAGGGAAAGATCCTCGACATCACGCTGTCGCTGGCGGAAATCTGCTACGACATCGACGGTTTCGGGCGCGTGGTCGAGGTGATCCGCCGGTTCAGCCTGTCGCCGGCGGCGGCGGTGGACATGTTCGGCGGCGACAACCTGCCGGCGAAGATCGTCGACAATGCGATCGCCGGCCGGCGCGAAAAATCGATTTTCTACCACCACGTCAGGCAGAACCGCGACTACGAAAAGGGCCGGCTGGGGCCGCGCGGCAAGGCGTGGAGCTCCATCTACAGCTCGGAGGTCGGCGCCGCCGTGGTGCGCCACAACGGCTACGACGAGATGCCGTTCACCGCGCCACGCTGGGAGGTCGACACAGGCCAGACCTACGGGCGCGGTCCGGGATACATCGCCCTGCCCGACGCGCGCGCGCTGAACCTCACCGAGGCGGCGAACCTGCGCGCCGGGCAGAAGGCGGCGGACCCCACGCTGCTGGCGCCGGAGCGGGACACATGGCCCCTGCACGGTCAAGTGCGCCCCGGCGAGGTGATCTATGGCGGCGTGTCGGCGACCGGGCAGCGCCTGGTGCAGTCGCTCGACAACTACGGCGGCACCGGCCTGACGCTGGAGATGTCGCAACAGCGCATTTCCCAGATCCGCGACGCCTTCCACTGGTCGCTGATGTCGCTGGCCGGGCGGACCGGCATGACCGCCACCGAAGTGATCGAGATGCAGGAGGAAAAGCTGCGCCTCATGGCCCCGCATATGGGCCGGGTGCAGGACGAATACCTGGCGCCCAAGATCGCGCGCCGGTTCAGCCTGCTCTGGCGCGCGGGCCAGATACCGCCGCCGCCGCCAGAGGCCGGCGGCGCCGGGCTGCGCGTCGAATACCTGAGCGCCGCCGCCATGGCGCAGCGCAGCGCCGAGGGCGCGGCAACCGTGCGGCTGATCGCCGATCTGGCGCCGCTGGCGGCGATCAAGCCGCGTCTGATGGATCGCATCGACGAGGACGGGTTGGTCGAGAGCCTGGCCGAAGCCCGTGGCGCCCCGGCGCAGATCCTGCGATCGCGCGCCGACGCCGACAGGATCGCCGAGGGCCGGGCGCAGCAGGCCGCCCAGGACCAGGCGATGCAGATTGCCCAGGCCGGCGGCGGCGTCGCCAGGGATCTGGCCTCGGCGCAGGCCCAGATGCAAGGCGCCGGGGCGGCGTGATGGTCATCGATCGCCTCAGCGTCATTTTCCGGCGCGTCCTGAACCGCGAACACCAGCGCGGTCTCACCCTTCGCGCCCGCCGCTGGTCGGAAGCCGCCGAGCGCGAACCCGAGCTGGTCCAGGACGTGATCGCCATGGGCCAGCTGCTGACCCTCTCGCCGCGCAGCGCGGACGACATGCTGGAAATGACCAGCGCCCAGCTCGCCTACGAAGCCGGGCGCCGCGACCTCGCGATCGAGCTCGCCGCGCTCATGTCCACCAATCCCCGCGAACTTCAGAACCTGATGGAGAATGACGATGTTCAAGCCCTGGTATTTCCAGTTCCTGATCCTGCGCGCCGCCGATGACGGCGGTTCCGGCGGTGGTTCCGCTGGCGGCGAAGGCGATGGCGAGAGCGGCGGCGACGAAGGCGGCGGCGGCGCGGGCGACGGCGCGGGCGATGGGGACAAAGGCGGCGGCGAAACGAAAGTCTGGTGGGAGGACGGCGACCGCTTCAACTGCGAAACCCGCGACTGGATGTCCAATCGCGGGCTGCTGACCGAGGATCCCATGGATGCGCTGGCCAAGGCCGTGGGCGGGCATCGCTCGGCCGAGAGCCTGAACGGGCGATCCGCCGACAGCATCATGGATCGCCCGGCGAAGGACCAGGCGCTTTGCGACTGGATGCGCGCCAACGCGGACGTGTTCGGCCTGCCCGATGCGCCCGAGGGCTACGAGATCGAAAAGCCCGCCCTGCCGGAGGGCATGGAATGGGATGAGAAATTCGAGACTGAAATCCGCGCCGCCGCCCACGAAAGCGGCATCCCCCCGGCGGCGTTTCAGGCGATGGTCGGCAAATATGTCGGCCATATGGGCGCGATGTTCGACACCGCCTCGCAGGGTTTGCAGGCCGCGCAGACCGACATGATGCAGGCGCTGGAGCGCGAATGGGGCGGCGAGACCAAGGCCAGGATCCTCCAGGCGCAGAAGGCGGCGGAGATGATCGGCGAGCAGGCCGGGCTCGACGCCGAGGCGCTCCAGGGCGTCGCCGCCGCGCTGAAACCGAAGACCGGCGATGCGGGCGTGATGAAACTGTTCGCCGCGATCGGCGGCATGATCGGCGAGGACAAGCTGGCGACGGGCGGCTCCACCATGGGCATGACGCCGGGCGAGGCCAAGGCGGCGTTGGTTCAGATGGACAGCGCGGAGGGCGAGTATGGCAAGGCGTTTCGCGCGAAGGATGCGGCGGGCATGGCGGCGTTCGACGCAAAGCGCAAAAACCTGATGAAGATTGCGACGGGAGGGTAGGCCCTTGCCTAACTAGTCCGCTATATCCGGCAAGGCGGGAGAAGACCGAGTGCCGCCCCGGCGAACTGGAAAACGGCATGGCGGCCATGGCGCATGAGCCGGGCGCCGGTCCTGATCAGGCGCTCGCACAGGGAGGTCATAGACCAGCGCTCGAAAACCATTGACATCCCCGCCAAAACCCGAATGATTCTCCGCAGCCGGGCACCCGTCGCATAGGTCCATACTTTGCGGCGGTCCGGATGACAGCGGGAAAGACCGTCGTCTGAGACCGACGAACAGGTCAGGCAGGGTCCGGCGTTCCGGGCACCCCTCGCCGAAAACCAATCCTTCTCAACAAATCGGTTTTCGCAAGGGGGCGCCATGTCCTTTGACCCGTTGGTGGAAGAACACCACAAACTCCAATTCAAATCGAACTCCATGCTGGCGCTGCAGCGTTACGGACCCAAGCTGCGCCCGCATGTCACCGAGGTGCCATGCGTCGGCGAAGGCGCTGTCGGCGCGGATCTGTTCCATGCGGTGAAATACAGCCGGCGTCACGGCCGTCAGCGCAGCAACATCGAAAATCCCGCGCGGCGCAGCCGCCGGTGGCTGATCTACCGGGATCCGATCTGGACGGGGGAATACCTCGACAGCCCGGACAAGTTCCGCACCATCGAAAGCCCCGACAGCGAGCTGATGCGCATCCACACGGCGGCGATCGGGCGCGGCATTGACGACATCATCCTGGGCATCGACGAGGACGGCAATATCGACATGGGCGGCCTGCTTGGCCCGGTGGTCGCGGGCAAGCGGCCCGGCGGGGCCGGCGTGGCGCTGCCATCGAAAAACATCACCGTGCATGGCGGCGTCGGCCTGAGCATCGCCAAGCTGCGCGGCGCGCGCAAACGGCTGGGGCTCGACGAAAACGATCTGGATCGCATGACCCCGGTGATGGCGATCACCACGGGACAACACGATGACTTGTTGGGGATCGTCGAAAGCGCCAGCGCCAACCTGAACATGCTGGAACAGCCGAGCATCGTGAACGGCAAGGTGACGCGCCTGATGGGCTTCACCTTCGTCGAGATGAACGGCCTGCCGCTCAAGGGCGCGGTGCGTTCCTGCCCTGTCTGGATCAAGGACATGGTCAAGCTCGGCGTCTGGCAGGACATCAAGCCGGTGATCTACAATGATTCCAGCGCTGGCAATACGCCCTACATCCAGGTCGATGCGGTGATGGACGCGACGCGGGTCGAGGATGACGGCGTCCACATCATCGAGGCCACCGAGAGCTGACCGGATTGACCGGCGCGCCTCGGGGGCGCCGGTCTCCACTCGTTTTCCTGACGAAAAGGAGGCCACGCGATGGCCATCGTGAACACCAAATCGGATCTGATCCGCGACGAAATCACCGGCGGCGAGGTGCCCGACGCTCTGAAGGTGAAGGGCGTCATGCGCATGGCCACAGGCCTGATCGCCAACGCCGCCGGCGACAGCAACACCTCGACCTACCTTCTGGGCCATGTGCCGAGCAACGCCTATCTGCACCCGGATTGCGAATTCCAGGTGAGCGCGTGGGGCTTCGCGGCGATCCGCATCGGCACGGCGACCGACATCGCCGGGCTGGTCAGCGCGCTGAAGACCGACGCGGCCACGCAGGCCCCGAACGCCAAGTTCGACGCCAACCACGGCAAGCCGCTGTGGGAGCAGCTGGGACTGGCCAGCGATCCCGGCGGCGCGATCGGCATCTACGCCCACGCGATCGCCGACGCGACCGGCGCCGGCAGCATGAAATTCATCCTCGCCTGGGTGGATAACGCCTGATCAGGCCGGCGCACCCGCGCGCCGGCCCATTCCTTCCAGGGGAATTCCATGGCGTCAATCTCGAATTCAAACATCGTTGTGCAGGCGTTTCGATTGATGGAAATGATGCCGATTTCCTCGCTCGGCGATGACAGCGAGGAGGCCGTCGCCGCCGCCGATCAATATCCGGTCGTTCTGCAGCGGCTTCTGGAGGATAGCGACTGGTCTTTCGCATCAGCCATCGCCAGCCTTGCGCCAGTTGCCGGCCAGCCCACGGATGATGATCTGCCGTATAATTTCGAGCTTCCAGGTGACGCGGTTCTGATCCGCACGGTCTGGCCGCTGGACGCGCGCTGGCGGCGCGACGGTATGTTGATCCGCGTCGATCAGCCCGGCGATCAGGATGACAGGCTGCGTATCCGTTACACGCAGTCAGTCGAAAACGAGAAGTTGCTGTCGGCGCAGTTCAGGACCGCCGCGGCCTACGCGCTGGCCGCCGAGCTGGCGCCGCGCTGGTCCGCCAGCGCCAATCGGGCCGATCGGCTTGCGCGCGAGGCGGCCAGGCATCTGCGCGACGCCAGGCGGACCGATCGTCGCCAAGCGTCGGCCATGCCGTGGGAGGCCGGAACGCAGGTCGGCGGCGGGCATTCGCCCTCATGGTCTGATCTGGTGCGGGCATGAGGACCGCGCCGGCGCAGCTCAGCTTTTCGTCGGGTGAGGTCAGCCCGTTGCTGGCCGGCCGATCGGATTATCAGCGCTACCGCACCGGCGTCGCCGTCTGCCGCGGGTTCATCCCGCTGCGCCAGGGCGCAGTCACGCGGGCGCCGGGCACGTTCTACAGAGGCCGGACGCTCAATGATGAGCGCTGCCGCTTCATTTCCTTCGAATTCAACGCCGACGACGCGGTGGTGCTGGAACTGACCGCCGGAAAACTGCGCGTCTGGCGCTACGGCGCGCTGGTGCTGAGCGGCGGCGTCCCTTACGAGCTGACGCTGCCCTACACGTCGTTCGCGGCGATCAAGCGCCTGAAATGGGTGCAGAGCGCCGACGTGGTCTATCTGGTCGATGGCGTGCTGGCGCCCCAGCGTCTGGCCCGCTTTGCGCTCGATAACTGGACCATCGCCCCGGTGGCGTTCGTCAACGGCCCGTTCGAGCCTCGCAACATCGACGAGGCCCAGACGCTCACCGTGGATGGCGCGACCGGGTCGATCACTGTCACGGCCTCCGCGGCGATGTTCGTCGGGACGCATGTCGGTGCGCTTTTCCGGCTGGAGGCCGTGGACTGGGCCAGCACGCCTGCATGGACAGGCAACACCGCAGTTTCGATCGGCGACCTGATGCGATACGACGGCGCCGTCTATCGCTGCGAAAGCGTCGGGCCCACGAACAAGACCGGGGTCAACGCGCCGGTGCACAAGTCCGGGTCGCGACTGTCCGAAAAAGACGGCGTTCTATGGAAATACATGAGCGGCGAGGCCGGGGTGATCCGCATCACCGGCGTGACCAGCGGCACGGTGGCCAGCGCCGATGTGGTGCAGCAACTGCCCGCCGATCTGGTCAGCGTCGCGACCTATCGCTGGGCCGAGGGCGCCTGGTCGGATCGCCTCGGCTATCCGGCGGCGATCGCAATCCACGAACAGCGCCTGTGCCTCGCGGCAACGCCAACCAGGCCGCGCACGATCTGGCTTTCCACGCTCGGCGCATTCGAGGATTTCGAACCCGGGACCAACGCCGACAGCGCCTTCGCCTATGCGATTTCAGGGTCAAAATCTCTGAACCGCGTCCTGTGGCTGATTTCGGGGTCGCGCGGCCTCTATGTCGGCGCGCTGGGGGAAACCCATTCATCCCGGAGCTCAAACAACCTTGAGGCCATCGGCCCCGAAAACGCGGTGTTCGGCGTCGATACCACCATAGGCAGCGCCGACATCCAGCCGGTGGCGCCGGACGGCAACCCGATCTTCATCGCGCGCGACGCTGCGCGAGTGTTCGAGCTCCGCTATGATTTCGGGTCCGATCGGGTGGCGCCGATCGAGCTGTCCCTGCCGGCCGAGCACCTGGGCGCCGCGGGTTTCGCGGAAATCGACTGGCAGTCGGCGCCGATCCGCGTCGGATGGATCAGGCGCGACAGCGGCGACATGGTCGCGCTGATCCATGACCCGGCCGAGGAGGTTCTCGGCTGGGCGCCGATCCCGACCGCCGGCGGCCATGTGGAGGCGGTCGCGGTGTCGCGCGACGCCGCGGGCATTCTCGACACAGTGCTGATCTGCCTTCGCCGGACAGTCGGCGGCGAGACGCGGCGATATGTAGAGGAATTCGCGCCCTTCTACGGCGTGCTAACCGGCGCGGACGACATCGCCGAGGCGGTGCATCTTTATTCCGCGCTGCTGTTCCAGCCCGGCGCCGCCACCGACACGTTCGCCGGGCTGGATCATCTTGAGGGCAAGTCTGTCAACGTCTGGACCAACCTGGGCGAGTTCGGTCCGGTGACGGTTCAGGGCGGCACGGTCACGATCGAATTGCCGGTGACCCGCGCGCTGATCGGCCTGTTCGATACCAGCCATAGCGTGGTCACGCTCGACATTCCGGTGGCGGTTCGCGACGGCGACAGCACCGGCCGTCAAAAGAAGATCATCAGCGCGGGCGTGCGCATGCACCGCAGCGGCGGCGCGCGATTTCGATCCATCGCGCGCGAATTCGCCAAACCTGATCAGATCAGCGGTTGGAGTGACGTGACGTCCAGCGGCGTGCCGGCTGACCTGGTCGCAGGCGCCACCGGCGTCGTGGAGGTGCGCGCCCCGGGCGGTTACGCCAAGGAAATCGCGTTCGAATTCCGCCCGATCGGCGGCGCGCCGCTCACGGTTCTGGGCGTCATCCCAATCGTGGAGGCCAATGGCTAATGTGTGAGCCAATCAGCCTGACAACTGCGCTCATGGCCGCAGGAACGGCGGCCAGCGTCGGCGGGACGCTCTATTCCGGTATCGCGAATTCCCAGGCGGCCAAGGCCCAGGCCGCCGCCGCCGACGAAAGCGCGCGCATCACCCAGCAGCTCGGGATGGTGAAGGATCAGCGCACGCGCGAGCGGATGCGCGGCGAGATGGCGCGTCAGCGCGCCCAGCTGGTTGCGCGCGGCGTCCATCTCGACAGCCCCACGGCGATCGCGCTTGGCGCCGATGCGGCGCGCGAGCTGTCTTTCACATCCCAATCAGCCCGCAGCGGGACCAGCGCCCGGGTTGCCGATGTCAGCGCGTCGGCCCGCGCCGCCCGCGCGCGGGGCTCCATGGCGCTGTTGCAGGGCGGTTTCAGCGCCGCAGGATCGCTGCTGACCGCGGCGCCCAAGCTCTGGCCTGGTCTCGCCGACGTGACGCTGTTCAGCGGCGGCGCGGCGTCATGACCGGGATCGTCATCCCCAAGGCGCCTCTTCAGGGCGGGCGAGCGCCGGGCATTCCGGCCGCCGTGCCTGATCGGATTGGGGGCGCCGTCGCCGATTTCGGCCAGAGAATGGCAAATGCCGGCGCCGCGCTGGAGACTGATCGGCTGACCCGTGAGCGACAGCGCGCGCGGATTGACATGACCCGCGATCTGGGCGCCGCGCGCCTCGATCTGGAGCAGGTCACGGATCCGGACGAAATCGACGCCGCCTGGTCGGAGAGATCGGCGGAAATCCGCGACCAGGTCGTCGGCGGCGTGGAGGAAAAAAACCGAGAAACCGTCGGGTTGGATTTCGAGGAACTCAACACCCGCCATGCCATCGCGCTCGGCGGGCGGGCCAATAGGCTGCGTTCGGATCAGCGATCGTTTCTGGCGCAGGAGCAGGTGCGCGAGGCCTTGCGCCAGGCGCCGGCGCTCGATCGCGAAACCCGTGGGGTTCTCGGAGATCAGATCACGGACAGCTACGCGGCCCTGGTAGTGTCGGGGGACATTACAGAGGCCGAGGCGGGCAGCCAGATCGCCAGCGCGCGCGAGGCGTTGGACGTCACTGCGCTGCAGCGCCGGATCTCTGATGACCCGGAAGGCGCGCTGACGTCGCTGGACGCCGGCGAGTTCGATTTCATTCCGTCGACGCGCCGCGAGAGTTGGCGATCGCGCATTGTTTCCGCGCAACGACGCGCCGCTTCGGTCGCGGAGACGCAGGCCCGGCAGGAGGAGGAGGCGTTTCAGGCGCAGCTCGGCGACCAGCTCGACGACGTCATCGCCGCCGCGCGGCATGGTCGCGTGAGCGCGGATCAGAACGAGCTGCTGCAAAACCCGAACGCCATAGCCCACCCGAAATTCGACGAGGCGGCGGCGGCGGTCCAGCTGCAGCGCGATCTGCCGGAGTTCGCGCGGTTGCCGCCGGATGAAATGCAGGCGCGCATCAAGGCCGAGCGCGCCCGCCCTGTCGGGAAACAATATGAAGCCCGTGTGCTCGACGAGATGGAGAAGGTCTATGACGCCTCGGTGAAGGCTTGGAATTCGGACCCATTGACGCAGGCGCGGAATGTCGGCATGACGCCGCCGGCGGAGCTTCCGGACCTGAACCCGGCGAATGCGCAGGAATTCGGCGCCGCACTGGTCCAGCGGCGGCTCTACGGGCGCAGTCTGGAAAAACTCGGATATGTCGCGGCGCCGGTGTTTTTCGCCAAGGCCGAGCGCGACGATTTCAAAAAAATGGCGGCAGTGGACGGCGATCCCGGCGATCGCGCGTTGCTGGCCGGCATGATCGCCAGCGCGTTCCGCGACGACGCCCCGGCCGCCCTGGCCGAAATAGGCGGCGACGAGGTGTTTGAACACATGGGCGGGCTCATGGCCTCCGGCGGGTCGCCAGCCCTGGTCGAGCAGGCGTTCAGCGGGCAGCAGGCGCTGGCCAACAAGACCGTGCAGCTGCCCTCCAATGAGGTTCGGCGCGAGATTCTGGCGCGCACATTCGGCGCGATGTTCTCCGGCGCCGACGCCGGGCTCGCGAAGATCTGGAAATCAGCCGACGCTATTTACGCCTCTCAGGCGTTCGGCCTCGACCCGAAACTCGACATCGACGAGGCCGAGGCGCTCTACGCGCGATCCATCCAGCAGGCGATCGGAGCAGAGTTCACTGTCGATGGCGTGACCGGCGGCGCGCAGGAGGTCAACGGCGCGACATCGCTGCTGCCGATCGGCGTCTCCGCCGATGAGGTGGAGGCGACGCTCGGCGCGTTCGCGCCCGCCAACCTGGACACGGTCCGGGATTTTCTGGGCATCGAGATCAGCGACCCGGTGGCGATGGATCTTTGGGAGAGATCGAGCGTCGGCGGCGGCGCGCCGTATTTCGCCGGCAAGCCGTTGTCGCCAGAATTGATGTCGCGCGTGCAATTGCTCGCCGTCGGCCCCGATACCTACCGCCTGCGCGTGCAGGGCGCGCGCGAGATGCTCGACGTCACCAATGGCGACACGCTGGAGCCATTCGTATTCCGCCTCAACGACCTGATCCGCGACGTCAGGCAGGCGGCGCGATGACGTTTTTCCTCGATCCCACTCGCCAGCAACCGCCGGTCACTCCGGCGCCGCGCGATTTTGCCGGGTTTGGCGAGGTGGTCGGCGCCGCGTTCGAAAAGGACGAGATCACCGCCAATCGTCGGCTCCGCCACCAGTCCGAGGAAGGCAAGATCTATCAGGGCTTGCATGAGGCCCTTGGCGATCAGTCGCCCGTAGTGCCGCTGGAGGACATGTCGCCGAGCGATCCGCGATGGTATTCCGACATCTCCGGGCTGCAGTATCGGCGCCAGCGCACGCCGCTTCTGGATGCGATCCGAAAGGCGGCGCAGGCGGACCCGGGGAAATACGCCAACCTCCCCCAGGACGAGGCTGCCGTTCGTCGCCAGGCCACCGAGGCCATGCAGGCAGAGCTGAGGGACGCCGACGAAACCCTGATGATGGGCGGCTGGGGATCCGGTGTGGCGGAATTCGTCGGCACGGCCGGCAGCGCGGCGCTCGATGAATTCAACGCGCCGCTGCTTGGGCTTGGCCCGGCGGCGGGCGCGCGACTTACGACTGTGTTCGCCGTAGAGGCGACGCTGGCTGCGGCCGGAGAGACAGCGTCGCTGCCCAACCAGTTCGACGCCGCGAAGCGGCTCGGCCTGCCGGATCCGGACCCGTTGACGCAGGTGGCGATCGCCGCCGGCGCGGCGGGCATTCTGGGCGTGGGGCTGAGCGCCGCCGGCCGCGGGCTCGCCTATCTGGGCGGGCGCAAGCGCCAGGTGCGTGAGGCCATGGCTGAGAACGGCGACCCGATCGACCACGAGGAGGGCGTCAACGCCGCCGAGGCGGCGCTTGTCGCCGGCGCGCCCATTCCGGGCGCCGATCCGGTTTCTGATGCCGGGCTGGACCGCGTCGCCCAGAAGATCATTGGCGTTGAAAGCGGCGGAAGGGCCGCGGCGCAGAACCCGAACAGTTCCGCGTTCGGCCCCGGGCAGTTCATCGAACGCACCTGGCTTGATCTGATCGAGCGCCATCGGCCGGACCTGAAGGCCGGGCGCTCGCGCGCGCAGCTGCTGGTCCTGCGAGCGGACGCGAAGCTGTCGCGCGAGATGACCGTTCTGCACACGCGCGACAACCGCGACGCGCTGGCGGCGGCTGGCCTGCCCACCGATCAGGGGTCGCTTTACCTCGCGCATTTCCTCGGGCTGGGCGGCGCGAAAAAAGCGCTGCGCGCCGACCCGGACGCGCCGATCGTCAAAGTCATGAGCCCGGATCAGATCGCGGGCAACAGCAGGGTCAGGTTCGCCGGCAAGACCATCGGCCAGTGGCGTGTAGGCGATCTGCGTCGATGGGCCGAACACAAGATGGGCCTGACGCCCGATCCCGGCGACGCGGTGGGCACGCGGCGCGGCTTCACTCGACCGGACCAGGTCACGACGGGAAAGGGGATCCGCGTCAATGTGACCTACGAGGTTGTCGACGCGGACAGCCTGATCCCCGCACGCGCAGAACTGCAACCGCGTGACCGCACCACAAAGGCCTCCGACGAGCAGATCGCCAAGATCGCCGCCGAGCTCGACCCGCCGCGCATGATGCCGGCGCCGGAGGCCGACCGCGGCGCGCCGGTGGTCGGCCCCGACAACATCATCGAAAGCGGCAATGGTCGCGTGCAGGCGCTGATGCGCGCCGCCGAGAAGCACCCGGATCGATACGAGGCCTATGTGGCGGCGGTGGGCGACCAGTTCGAGATCCCCAACGGCGTTCGCCGTCCGGTGCTGGTAGCGCGCCGCACATCGGAATTCGCGGATGACGCGGCCCGGCGGGATTTCGTGGTCGATGCAAACCGTTCGACCACCGCGCGCATGAGCGCCAGTGAGCGCGCCGGCTCCGATGCCGACCTGATCAGCTATGAGGTATTGAGCCTGCATGAACCGGCGCACGGATTGCAGGCGCCGGCCAACCGCGCCTTCGTGTCGTCCGTGCTGGAGCGCATCCCCCAGGCGGAGCGCAACGGGTTGGTGGGCAAAGGCGGCGCGCTCAACGCCGAGGGCGCATTGCGCATCCGCGAGGCCTTGTTTGCGCGCGCCTATGACGCCCGCGACCTGCTGACCAGTTTGACCGAAGACGGCGGCGGAGATTTGCGCGGCGTTCTCAACGCCCTTGCCGACCTGGCGCCGGTCTGGGCGCAGCTGCGCGCCGAGATCACCGCCGGACGCATTCGGCCGGAAATGGACATCACTCCGCAGCTGATGGACGCCGTGCGAATATTGGGTCAGGCCCGTGCGCTCGCGAGGACGGAAGGCATGAGCGTTCGCGGCGCTCTCGACGGCATTCTCGCGCAAGGCGATATGTTCAGCGGCGACGTCGATCCTGTCACGCGCGGGCTGATGGACGTGTTCTATCGCGGCGATCGGCCTCGCGCGGCGGCGGAGGTGACCAGAACGCTGCGCAACTACGTCGAGGAGGCGCGCAAGATTGGCGTCGGCGGCCTGTTCGACGCCGGAAACATCGGCGCCGGGGATGTTCTCGATGCTGCTGGCAGGCGAAAGACGGAGCGGGCCGCTGGCGATGCTGGCGCTGGGGCGGGTGATGGAACGGCACGGCAAGCGGCTGAAGGATCGGAAGATGCGATCGACGGGCCGCAAGCTGATCGCGGCGTCGAAATTGCTGGCGCCGACGACGCCGCCTGGCGAGACGGCTCCCAAAGCCCCGCCGCAAGGCTGAGCGACGACCAGTCGGAGGCCGAGCTGCGTGACGCATTCTCGCTGGATCGCGCACTTGATCGCGGGACCGATGAGGCGGCGTCGTCCCGAACCGCCAGTCAACTTTCGGCCGAGCAGCCGTTTGAAAGTTTTGATGAACTCTATGATCTGGCGCCGTCAGCTCAGGCGCAGCTTGGATCCTTGGGGCGCAAGATCGCCGATGAACTGGGCGTTGAATTCGAGGATCCCGGCATCAAGGCGCGCGATACCACCGAGGCGAAGGTCGCGCGCAAGGGCTACAATCGGATCACGCGCCTGACGGACGTTGTGCGCGGCGGATTTGTCGTCGACACCGCAGCGCAAGCCGACGACATCATCGCCAGATTACGCGCCAACGGATTGGAAGTGTTGGATGAAGGTTGGTTCGTGCAGCTGGATAGCGGCTACATGGATCGCAAGGCGCTTGTCCGCATGGAGAATGGGCTGCTGGCGGAAGTGCAACTGTGGGAACGGGCGCTGCTGAAGGCCAAAAAAAGCGGTGGGCACGTTCTCTATATTCAGGCGCGTGCCAGCTCCGATCCCGAGGAGATCGCGCGGCTGAACGCGGAGATGACCAAGCTCTACTCCGCCGCTTTGGACGCTGCGGATCCATCCATTCGCGCTGCTTGGGGCAGCTCGAAGTCGCCGAATTCTTCGCTGAACACCCTGCGCAACGCAGCTTCGTCGGCAAGCAATCCGCCGGTGTGGCCGACGTCAAGGCGATCCACCTCGACCCAGTCACCGCCCGGTTCGAGCAGGGCGAGTGCAACGTCGCCAACGACCACGGCGGGGCGCCAGTCCCAGTTGACGAACGAGACCATGGGAACCTCCAGAGATGTTGTGGGGGACACCGGAAATATGGGCGCCCAGCGCGGTGAAGTCAATCCGCCAGGGAGCGCCGAACTCACCGATGCCCGCGCAGCTGCGGCCCTCGCCGATTTCGAAATCGAGATCGATGGCCAGAAGATCGCCGCCTCGGAGCACCTCAGATCCCTGAGCGACGACGCGGAATTCATCGAACAGGTCAACTTATGCATGCCAGGAGGGCGCCGTGGCTGATTTCTTCGACTGCCTGCAGACCGCCATGGACGGTGGCGTAATGAACCGGACGCGCGGACAGCTCGCCCAGGCGATGTTCGACGAACTCAAGACCAATTACCGGCGCCGCATGCCCGACGCCGCAGCGGCGGCCAGCGCGGCCGCTGACGTCAAGACGGCTCTGGCGAAGCAGGCGACCTCGCGCCGTCACACGGTGCTGGCGCAGCTGCAGGCGGCGCGCAAGGTGACGACGCTGATCGAGGGTGCGGACCGGCCCGACCTGGTGCTGAAAAGTCTGATCGAGTTCGGCGAGGGGCGCGGCCATGATTTCGAGAATGTTCGCGCCATTCGCGACGGCCTGCAGCGTCAGTTCAATGGCATGATCGGTTCGTTTCTGCGCGCGAACGGCAAGCGCCTGACGGGCGCCCTGCGCAATCCCGCCCTGCTGAAGGACATCGTGCGCGAGCTGCATGGCGAGGCGTCCGGCAGCGCCCAGGCGAAACTGATGGCGGCGGCGATCGACACGGCGATCGAGCGCGCGCGCACGCTGTTCAACGCCCATGGCGGCGACATCGGCAAGCTGGAGGGTTTCGGCCTGCCCCACAGCCATGACGCGGTGAAGATCCGCAAGGCGGGTTTTGACGCCTGGCGCGCCGAGATCGAGCCGCGCCTTGACTGGGCGCGGATCATCGACCGGGCCACGGACAAGCCATTCGCCGACGCCGCCGGCGTTGTGGATCCGGCGGCGGCGGCGCGCATGCTGCGCGAGATCTACGACAACGTCACCACCGGCGGCTGGAACAAGCGCCAGCCGGCGCAGACCGCCGTGGGCAAGGCGCTGATGAACCGGCGCGCCGATCACCGGGTGCTGCATTTCAAGGGCGCCGACGACTGGTTCGCCTACAATGAGGCTTTCGGCGGCTCCAACCCCTTTGACGCCATGGTTTCGCATTTGCAGGGCATGGCCCGCGACATTGCGCTGATGCGCGTGATGGGGCCGAACCCGAACGCGGTGATGGATCTGGCGATCCAGACCGCCGAGCGCAAAGCGACGCTGTCCGGCGATCCCAGGGTGATCCGTCAGGTGGGTCGCAACGCCAAAACTGCGCGGGCCATGCTCGGCAATGTCACTGGATCCGCCAACCAGCCGGCGGACGCCTTCATGGCGTCGTTTCTGGCCGGCACGCGCAACATCCTGACCGCCGCGCAATTGGGAGCCGCCGCGCTCTCCTCGGTCACCGACGTCTGGACGATGAACATGGCGGCCAGATCCATTGGCATGAACCCCAACGGCCTGCATTCCAAAGCCGTCAAGTTGATGGCCTCGCAGGCAACGCGCGAGAC
>NZ_JBWOMN010000111.1:0-28627 GCF_056449545.1 Oceanicella sp.
GGGCCATGGCGGCGGGGACGTCCTGTTCGGCGGCGGCGGCGGCGACCAGATGCGCGGCGGCGGCGGCGCGGACGACTTGCGCGGCGGCGGCGGCGGCGACCGGATCTGGGGCGGCGGCGGCGCCGACAGCATCGAGGGCGGCGCCGGGCGCGACGTGATGACCGGCGGCGCCGATCACGACGTGTTCGTGTTCCGCGCCCCGTTCGGCCATGACGAGATCACCGATTTCGACGCCGCCCGCGACCACCTCGCGGCCTCGGCCGACTGGAGCGCGGCCCTCAACGATCAGGCCGACGGGCTGCTCGTCACCTACCGGACGGCGGCCGGGCTGGTCGCGGGCACGGTGTTCCTCGACAATGTCGCCGAGGCGGATCTGGAACCCTTCGTGTTCTACGATCTCTAGCGCGGCGCCCGTCAGGCCCGACCGATCCGGCGCGCCGCCGCGCAAAGCCGGCCTTGGCGCGGATCTGCCGCTGCCCGGACACGCAAAGGGGCGACCCGAAAGCCGCCCCTTCGCCCTGTCGCCTCCGTTGCGCGGCGATCAGCCCGCCAGGGCCTTTTGCAGATTCTCGTCGACCTTTTCCAGGAATCCCATGGTGGTGAGCCATTTCTGGTCCGGCCCCACCAGCAGCGCCAGATCCTTGGTCATGTCGCCGCTTTCCACCGTGTCGATGATGGTCTTTTCCAGCGTCTCGGCGAAATTCATCAGCGCCTCGTTGCCGTCGAGCTTGGCGCGGTGCTTCAGCCCGCCGGTCCAGGCGTAGATCGAGGCGATGGAGTTGGTCGAGGTCTCCTTGCCCGCCTGATGCTGGCGGTAGTGGCGGGTGACGGTGCCATGCGCCGCCTCGGCCTCGACGATGCGCCCGTCCGGGGTCATCAGCTGCGAGGTCATCAGCCCGAGCGACCCGAACCCCTGCGCCACGGTGTCCGACTGCACGTCGCCGTCGTAGTTCTTGCAGGCCCAGACATAGCCGCCGGACCATTTCATCGCGCAGGCCACCATGTCGTCGATCAGGCGGTGTTCGTAGGTGATGCCCGCCGCTTCGAACTTGTCCTTGAACTCCGCGTCAAAAACCTGCTGGAACAGGTCCTTGAAGCGCCCGTCATAGGCTTTCAGGATGGTGTTCTTGGTGCTCAGATACACCGGCCAGCCGCGGTTGAGCCCGTAGTTCAGCGATGCGCGGGCGAAATCCATGATCGAGGCGTCGAGGTTGTACATCCCCATCGCCACCCCGGAGGAGGGCGCGTCGAACACCTCATGCTCGATCACCTCGCCATCCTCGCCGGTGAAGGTCATCGTCAGCTTGCCCTTGCCGGGAAAGCGGAAATCCGTCGCCTTGTACTGGTCGCCATAGGCGTGACGCCCGACCACGATCGGCTGCGTCCAGCCCGGCACCAGCCGGGGCACGTTGCGGCAGATGATCGGCTCGCGGAAGATCACCCCGCCCAGGATGTTGCGGATGGTGCCGTTGGGGGATCGGTACATGCGCTTGAGGCCGAATTCCTCCACCCGCGCCTCGTCGGGGGTGATGGTGGCGCATTTGACGCCGACCCCGACCTCCTTGATCTTGTTGGCCGCGTCGACGGTGATCTGGTCGTCGGTGCGGTCGCGCTCCTCGATGCCCAGATCGTAATACAGCAGATCGATGTCGAGATAGGGCAGGATCAGCTTCTTCTTGATGAAGTCCCAGATGATGCGGGTCATCTCGTCGCCGTCGAGTTCGACGACGGGGTTTGCGACCTTGATCTTGGTCATGCTCTGTCTCCCGGTTTTCAAGGATGGGCGCGTTGGCAGGCGAGGCTTGACTGCCGGGCACGGGCGCCGGACATGGGGGTGGTTCGCGGGGTGGTTCGCGGGGTGGTTCGCGGGGCGGGTCTCTCGGATCGGGCGGAACCTACCCGCGATGGAGCGGGGCGGCAAGGCCGGGCGCGCGCGGCGCATGCGCGCGCATGCAACTGGATACATTCGAGGGATCGAGACATGGCCGCAAAACGCTGGCGCAGGATGCGGATGGGGCTGGAGACCGTGTTGGGCCTGAAGCGTTCGGGGTTTTTCATCCCCTATCGCTACGCCGCCAGCGTCCCCGACCGCATGGAACCCTATGGCGCGGTCGAGGCGGCGTTCCGCGCCGCGGAACCCGAATTCGCGGCGGTGCTTGACGATATCGACGCGCGCGCCGATGCGCTGGCCGCGCTCGGGGGCGCGCCGCCGGAACCGCGCTGGGCGCAGGACTGGTTCGCGCGCGCGGACGCGGCGGCGGCCTATGCGCTGGTCGCCTCGGCGCCGCCTCGGCGCGTGGTCGAGGTCGGCTCGGGGCATTCGACCCGCTTCGTGGCGCGGGCCTTGCGCGACGTGGGCGCGGAGGCCGCGCATGTGAGCATCGACCCGGCCCCCCGCGCGGCGCTGCTGTCCCTGAACATCGACTGGCGACGCGAGGTGCTGGGCCCGCGGCACATGCCGTTGTTCGACGCGCTGGAGGCCGGGGACATCGCCTTCTTCGACAGCTCGCATCTGCTGGTGCCGGGCACGGATGTGGACATCATCCTCAACCGCATCCTGCCGCGGCTGAAACCGGGGGTGCGGGTGCATGTCCATGACGTGTTCCTGCCGGACCCCTATCCGGCGGATTGGGCCTGGCGCGGCTATTCCGAGCAGAACGGGCTGGTGGGCTGGATGCTCGGCGGCGCCTATCGCCCGGTGTTTTCAAGCCATTACGCGGTGACGCGGATGGGCGCGGCGGCGCGCCCGGGGCTGAAGGATCTGCCATGGACCGGGGCGCCGGAATCGAGTTTCTGGATGGAGAGGGTCTAGCGGCGGGCGACCGCCGCCCCGATGGCGGATTGCAACCCGCCCTGCGACCGGCGGCGGGTGGCGGGCGCGATCTCACGCCCTCGACGGCCGGCGCCTCGGCCTCGCGGTCCCTGCCGGCCCGGAACATCGCCCCCGGGGGCGCCGATTTCGCCCCGCGCGCGCCGCACGGCATGTTGCCGTCGCGCATGAAACGCAGCCCGCGGAACGTCTTTCGTCCGGCGGTCGGGTCGCGATCCGCAAGGGCGTCGCGAAGGATCCGGGCCCGGTCCGCGGCCCGCGCAAGCGGCGCCGGGCTTGCCCGGAGCGCGCCGCGCGTGTATGCGCCGCTCCACACGCCGCGCGGGGAATCTGATGAGCACCGACCATTCCAAAAATCCGATCTGGTCGCCCGAGGGGCCGGCGATGGTGCTCGTCGAGCCGCAGATGGGCGAGAATATCGGCGCCGCCGCCCGCGCCATGTGGAATTTCGGTCTCGCCAACATGCGCATCGTGGCGCCGCGCGACGGCTGGCCCAATCCGAAGGCCACCGCCATGGCCTCGGGCGCGGCGCGGGTGATCGACCATGCGCGGATCTGCGCTGCGACCGCCGAGGCGGTGGCCGATCTCAGCTATGTCTACGCGACCACCGCGCGGCGGCGCGAGATGACCAAGCTGGTGCTGACCCCCGAGGCGGCCATGGCCGACGCCCATGCCCGCATCGACGCCGGGGAACGGGTCGGCGTGCTGTTCGGGCGCGAGCGCACCGGGCTGGAAAACGCCGACGTGGCGCTGGCCAACGCGGTGATCACCGTGCCGGTCAACCCGGCCTTCGCCTCGCTCAATCTCGGGCAATGCGCGCTGCTCGTCGCCTATGAATGGCGCAAGCAGGCCGACGACACATCGCCAAGGGTCTACGAATCCCGCTCGGACCTGGCGAGTTCCGAGGACGTGGGCCGCATGCTGGCGCATCTGGAGGACGAGCTCGCCGACGCCAATTTCTTCTGGCCCGAGGAACGCCGCCCGTCGATGGAGACCAATCTGCGCAACCTGTTTCGCCGCGCCCCGCTCACCGATCAGGACGTGCGCACCCTGAGGGGCGTCATTCGGGCGCTGGCGCAAAAGCGCCGGCGCCGCTAGACCGGGGCCAGAGCCGCCAGCAGCGACGGAGACCTTCATGAGCAAGCCCCGAAACCGCCCCGGCGGGCCGCGCGGCATCTTCGAGGATGTGAGCGCCGCCCCGGCCCAGACCCGGACCGAGCCCCAGACCCGGGCGCGGGCCTCGGCCCCGGGGGCCGCAGAGGCCGCGCGCCGGCGCAACCGCCGCGCGGTGGCGGTCTGGCTGCTGGTCCTGGCGGCGATGGTGGCGGCGATGGTGCTGGTGGGCGGGCTGACGCGGTTGACGGATTCGGGGCTCTCGATCACCGAATGGCGCCCGGTGACCGGCGCATGGCCGCCCATGAGCGACGCGGCCTGGGCGGCGGCGTTCGAACGCTATCGGGCGATCCCCGAATACCAGCTGGTCAAGAAGGGCATGACGCTGGCCGAATTCAAGGGCATCTACTGGTGGGAATGGGGCCATCGCCAGCTCGGGCGCAGCATCGGGCTGGTCTGGGCGCTGGGCTTTGGCTGGTTCTTCCTGCGCCGGCGGATCCCGCCGGGATGGACCGGGCGGCTGCTGCTGGCGGGCGGGCTCGGCGGGCTGCAGGGGGCGATCGGCTGGTGGATGGTGGCCTCGGGGCTGACCGGGCGCATGGTGGACGTGGCCTCCTACCGGCTGGCGATCCATCTGGTCCTGGCCTTTGGCATCTTCACGCTGCTGCTGTGGTTCGCATGGCGCCTGCGCCGGGACGAGGTGACGCTGATCCAGGCGCGACGGCGCCGCCTTGGCGGGCTGGCGACGCTTGCCGGGGCGCTGCTGGCGCTGGCCTTCGCGCAGGTGGCGCTGGGCGGGCTGGTGGCCGGGATCGACGCCGGGCGCGGCTATGTGGACTGGCCGCTGATGGGCGGCGAATTCCTGCCCTCCGAAAGTTTTGATTACGCCCCGTTATGGAGCAATTTCTTCGAAAATCCGGCGCTGGTGCAGTTCAACCACCGCATGATCGGCTATCTGCTGGCGCTGTGCGGCGCGCTGGTCTGGCTGCGCGGGCGCGCCGCGGGGCATGCGGGCGCGGCGCGCTGGACCGCATGGGCCTTCGCGGCGCTGGCGGCGCAGATGACGCTGGGCGTCGTCACGGTGATCAACGCCGCGCCGCTGGGCTGGAGCGCCGTGCACCAGGCCGGCGCCCTCGTCGCCGTGGCGCTGATCCTGCGCGCCAGGTTCGAGGCGTGTTTCCCGGCCGAGCAGCGCATCGCCCGCGGATAGGCCGCCATTGGCGCCGAATCGGCTATGGCGCGGGGGGGCCGGCGAACAGCCGGGCCAGATCCTCGCGCAGCCAGGGCGCCAGCACGGCCTGCGGGATCACCGCGCGCTGGGGGCCGGCGGAATAGGGGGCGATCTCGTAGGGGGCGAAGTGGAACGCCAGCCCGCCGATCCTGCCCTTCACGCTTGACGGCTCCAGCGTGAAGGCCTGCAGCACCGCGACATCGGGCACGGTCGCGGCCTTCACGTCATCCGCCCGCATGCCGGGGCGCGCCAGCAGGATCTTGCGCAGCGCCCGCGTCACCGCGACCAGCCCCTTGCCGGTCTCGGCGCCCGGCGTGAAAAACGCGTCCAGCCGCACGAAATCGCCTTTCCGCGCATCCCAGGTCAGCGGGTCGAGAAAGGTGTTGGGATGGGCGCCGCCGGTGTCGGTGACAACCACCCGCAGGAACGATGCGTAGCGATCCGACACGAAGCGCGGCTGATGCGTGACCTTCAGCTTGTAGGTGCGGAACTTGAACCCCTCCGCCCTGGCCTTGGCGGCGTCCGCCGCGGCGACGGACCGGTATTCCTCGGTCAGCGCCTCGCCTTCGGCGCGCAGGAACGCGGCGAGGCGGGGAAACCGCATCAGCGTCTCGGGGTAGTCGATGCGGCTCAGCAGCGTCGCGCCTTCCCTGACCACGGTCTCCGCCGAGGCCGCGAGGGGCGCGACCGCCAGCCCCAGCCCCAACCCCAGGCCGAGCAGCGGCGCAAGCCGCGTCATCGCGACCACGCCGGCGGGCGTTTTTCAAGGAAGGCCGCGACCCCCTCGGCGGTGTCCGCGAACAGCATGTTGTCGGCCATCACCCGGCCCGTATAGGCGTAGGCCGCCTCCAGCGTCATCTCGGACTGGGCGTAGAACGCCGACTTGCCGGTGCGGATCGCCGCCGCCAGCTTGCCGGCCACCTTCTGCGCCAGCGCCTGCGCCGCCGCGCCCTGCGCGCCGTCGGGCGCCACCCGGTTCACCAGCCCGAGGCGTTCGGCGCGCGCCGCGTCGATGAAATCCCCGGTGCTCAGCATCTCGAAGGCCTGCTTGGCGGGGATGTTGCGGGTCAGCGCCACCATGGGCGTCGAACAGAACAGCCCGATATTCACCCCGTTGACCCCGAAACGCGCGCTCTGCGCCGCCACCGCCATGTCGCAGCTCGCCACCAGCTGGCAGCCGGCGGCGGCGGCGACGCCATGCGCCTCGGCGATCACCGGCTGGGGCAGGCGGGCGATCGAGGTCATCATCCGCGCGCATTGCGCGAACAGCGCGTTGAAATAGGCCCGCCCCGCATCCGGGGCCTGACGCGCGGCCTGCATCTCGCGCAGGTCATGCCCGGCGCAAAACGCCTTGCCGGCGCCGCGCAGCACCACCGCGCGCACACCCGCGTCGCGGGCGATGTCGTCGAGCGCGCCCTGCAGCGCGGCCAGCATCGCCTCGGACAGCGCGTTCAGCGCCTCGGGCCGGTTGAGCGTCAGCGTGGCGATCCCGTCAGAATCCTCGCGCAGCAATATGGTCATCGCATCCTCCTGCTTGGCGCCGGGATGCTAGCGCGCCGGCAGGCGGGAGGAAAGCCGGCTCAGAACCGCAGCAACCCGTTGCCCATGTCGTAGTGCCGGATCGCCAGCAGCCGCTGTTCGCCGGCCTCGGCGAACACGAACACATGCGCCTGCCCCTCGGCCAGGGTCATGCGGCAGAACACCGCCTCGGGGTCGAATTCCCGCGGGCAGAATTCGAGGTCCACATGCGGAACCGCGGCTTCGAACATCGCGTAGACGAAGGCGCCTTCGGCGACGTAGTCGGTTTCGCCCCTGCCGCCCTCTCCGGGGTTGGAGGCGAGCGCCGAACCGGCGGCGAGGGCGAGCAGCAGCGTCATCAGGGTCTTCATGGCAGGTCTCCTCGATCAGGTTTCCATGATGACTGACTGATTTGGTCGGAATAGGCAAGTCGTATCCTACCAAAAACCTCGGATACACGCGGACACAATGCCGCGCCCCAAAAACCAAAACAAGAAACGCCCCGGGCGATCGCGCGCCCGGGGCGTCAAGGGTCAGGCGCGGCTCAGTTGGTCAGTTCGATCCACACCACGTGATCGGCGGGCCAGGCGCGCGCGGTTCTGGTCTCGTCGCGGAACCTGCCGACCACCGGCGCGCCGGCCTCGGCGGGGACGGTGATCTTCCACACCCCGGGCACCTCGGTGTCGGGCACGCCGGGCGCGGTCTGCCCGCCCAGTTCGATCAGGTCGCGCTGCGCGCCCATGTAGCCGCGCGGGCGCATCATGCCCACGGCGGGGGCGGTCCTGTCCTTGGCCTCGGAGGGATACAGCCGCAGATTGACGAAGCGCGAGCCCCGCAGGAAGCCGCCGCGATAGATGTGATGCGGCGGGTAGCCCGCGGCCTCGATCATGAATTCATAGGTGGCGTCGGGCTTGGCGGTCATCGGCCCCCAGCCGCCATGCATGTCGATCTCCTGCGTCAGAACCGGTTCGCCCATGCGGGCGCCGGTGGCGGCGTCGGTCTCCCACGCCGTCAGCTTCGCGCCCTCCAGCGGCAGGTTGGTCGGGCGGTCATTGGCCCAGCCGGTGACCTTGCCGGAAATCTCCGGCGCCGCCTCGGGGGTCACGTCCAGCGTGGCGGGCGGCTTGCCGGCGACGGCCTCGTATTCGATGGCGAAGGCGGCGGGCGAAAACCCGGTCTCGCGATGATCGACGCCTTCCAGCATGCGGTTGTCGGCGCCCGCCAGCATCGGCCCTTCGAACGAGCCGCCGATCGGCGTCCCCGGCAGCCCGATCCAGTCGCCCATGGGCTGGTTGTAGAGGTCGAGCTTGTCCGAGCGGATGGTCACCGTCTTCACGCCCTCGATCACCTCGGCGCCGTCGTTGAGCTGCTTGAGAAACCCGCCCTGGCCGTTGTATTCGCTGCCCAGCGAGCCGCCGGGATTGTTGAACACCCCGTGATGCACGCAGCCGGTGAGCACCGCGGTTTCCACATGCGCCGCGCCGCCGCCGTTCTTCAGGTAGTTGCGGATGGTCTGGCAGCCGCGCGAATTGCCCACCAGCGCCACCTTGTCGGCGCCGGTGGCGATCAGCGCCCGCGTCACCTCGCCGGCCAGCGCCGCGGCGGCGTCGGCGGTTGAGGAGCGGTTGACCTCGTAGACCCCGTCATCGCCGCGCGCGCCGGGGCTGGGGATGTCGACGGCGAACAGCCGCTCACGCGGCCAGCCGTTGGATTCAAAGCGCCAGATCTGCACCGTCCAGCGGTCCGAGGTGTCGCTGTCGCCATGCACGAACACCACCGGCGTGTCGGCGTCGGCGAATGCGGGCGCGGCGAGCGCGGCTAGGGCGCATGACGCCGCCAGCGTCGCGCCGATCATTTTCCTGAACATTCCGTCTCCTCCCAAGGTTACATGGCGCCAATCTAGGGGCGCCGGTCGCGCCCGGTCCACCCGCAAACGCGAAATATCGTTTCGCGCGCCGCCGCCCCCGAGGGCGGAATTCTTGCAAACCACGCCGGAACAGGCCAGACCTGCGGCGCAGGACAGCCATTGCACGGACCGACCGCATGACCCGACAGCCGCTGATGACCGCCGCCGAAGTGACCGATTTTCTGGCCGAGGTGTTCCCCCAGACCGCCGACCAGTTCGAGATCGAGCGAATCGCGCCGATGTTCGCGCGCATGCGCATGAAGATCGGCGATCGCAACCTGCGCCCCGGCGGCACGGTGTCGGGCCCGACGATGTTCACCCTCGCCGACTGCGCCTTCTACGCGGTGACGCTGGCGATGATCGGTCGCCAGGCGCTGACCGTCACCACCACCTGCACCATCAACTTCCTGCGCAAGCCGGCGCTCGCGGATCTGACCTGCGAGGCGCGGATCCTGAAGCTCGGCAAGACGCTCAGCACCGGCGACGCCACCATCTTTTCCCCGGGCGTCGACGGTCCGGTGGCCCACGCGACGCTGACCTACGCGATTCCGCCCCGCCCAATGGCCGTTTCGGGGGGCTGAATTTGGGGTAAATCAATACCCCACATCTAGCCCCCTTGAAAACAAATGATAAAACGGCAAAATACGCCGTTGACTTGACGCCTGAAAACCCCGAAACAGCGCCATCCGGGCGCGGAGCTTCGCGCCCATCGCAGTTTCGCGGGCGCGCGCGCCCTTCAGGATGGACGGAAAGACCATGAAAACCTATTCCGCCAAGCCCGCCGACATCGAGAAGACCTGGGTCCTCATCGACGCCGAGGGCGTGGTTCTGGGGCGCCTCGCCTCGATCGTCGCCATGCGCCTGCGCGGCAAGCACAAGCCCAGCTTCACGCCGCATATGGACATGGGCGACAACATCATCGTCGTCAACGCCGACAAGGTGCAGCTGACCGGCAACAAGCGTTCGGACAAGACCTATTACTGGCACACCGGGCATCCGGGCGGCATCAAGTCGCGCACCGCGTCGCAGATCCTCGAGGGCAAGCACCCCGAGCGGGTGGTGACCAAGGCCGTGCAGCGCATGCTGCCGGGCGGGCCGCTGAGCCGCAAGCAGATGACCAACCTGCGCGTCTACGCGGGGGCCGAGCATCCGCACGCGGCGCAGGAGCCCGTCGTGCTCGACGTGAAGTCCCTCAACAAGAAGAACACCCGGAGCGCCTGACATGACCGATGAGATCAAATCGCTCGACGAGCTGAAAGACGCCGTCTCCGGCGCCGAGGTCGTGCTGGCCGAACCCGCGCCGCTGCGCGAACAGGTGCGCGATTCGCTGGGCCGCTCCTACGCCACCGGCAAGCGCAAGGACGCGGTGGCCCGCGTCTGGGTGCGCCCCGGATCCGGCAGGGTGGTGGTGAACGGCAAGGACATGAACGCCTATTTCGCCCGCCCGGTGCTGCAGATGGTCATCGGCCAGGCCTTCAAGGTGGCCAATGTCGACGGCCAGTTCGACGTCATGGCGACGGTCAAGGGCGGCGGCCTGTCCGGTCAGGCCGGCGCGGTCAAGCATGGCATCTGCAAGGCGCTGTCGCTGTATGACCCGACGCTGCGCGCCTCGCTGAAGGCGGCGGGCTTCCTGACCCGCGACAGCCGCGTGGTGGAGCGCAAGAAATACGGCAAGCGCAAGGCGCGCCGCAGCTTCCAGTTCTCCAAGCGCTGAGGCTTTCGGGGGCGCCGGCGTTGCCGGCGCCCTTTCGTCATGTCCGGGTCGCGGGCGTCGTCCGGCCCCGCGCGCCGTCGCGCCGGCCGATTGGTCAGCATGCGTTCAGACTTTGGTCGGTAGAGCTTCGCGAACATATGCTTATGAATATGTCGCGCGGCGTCGCCGCAACGATCCGGGCGCTGCGGCCCTCCTGAGCGAGCGTGGACTGCATGGCTAGAGAATTCATCAAGCGGATGCTGCCGCAGACGTTGCTCGCCTCCCGTCAGTTTCACAAGGTGAACGGCCGCTGGCCGACGCTGCGCCATCCCAGGACCTATCAGGACAAGATCTTCTGGCTCAAGCTGTTCGGCCACCGGCCGCTGCTGACCACGATCTCCGACAAGCTGGCGGTGCGCGACTACGTGGCCGACAAGGTGTCGGCGGATTTCCTGATCCCGCTGCTGTTCAGCACCGCCGATCCCGAGGACATTCGCCCCGAAAACATCGCCGCCGAACGCTTCGTGGCCAAGGCCACCCATGATTGCGGCGGCGTGGTTCTGTGCCGCGACCGCGCGACCTTCGACTGGGCCGCCTGCCGACGCAATCTGGCCGCCTGGCTGGCGCGCAACTACTACTTCGTGTCCTACGAAAAGCACTATCTGAACATCCCGCCGCGGATCATCGTCGAAGACCTGATCATGCGCGACGACGGCGGCGAGCCCAACGACTACAAGATCTACTGCTTCCACGGCGAACCCTGCATGATCCATGTGGACGTGGACCGGCACAGCGATCACCGGCAGGCCTATTTCGATCTCGACTGGACCCCGATGCCGGTGCACCGCATGTTCCGCCCGGTTCTCGGCGACATGCCGCGCCCCGCCAGGCTTGACGAGATGATCCGAATCGCCCGGCTGCTGTCGGAGGATTTCGTCTTCGCCCGCGTCGACATCTACGAGGCCGGCGGCAAGCTGTGGTTCGGCGAGATCACCCTGACCCCCGACGCCGGGCTGTATCGATTCGAGCCGCCGGACTTCGAGACCCTGCTCGGCGACAAGCTCGACCTGGCGCGCCTGCGCAAAGACTGACCTCCGGGCGGGGAGGAGGGCGAGCCTTCCCCCGCACGCCCCGCGCCCGCGCCGCATTTCCGCATCCGCCCGCCCGCCTCGGAGAATTGATCGAGATCAAGGCGAGGGGAGCGATTCGGCTTTAGACATACAATTATCTGAATGTTTGAATAATCAGGTCGCCACCCGCTTCGGGACGGCGGCGCAGACAGGAGAATCCAATGACCGGCAGACTGGACTGGCTCAAGGGCGGCATCGCGCTGGGTCTCGTGTTTCTGATCGCCGTGGCGATCGTCAAGCCGATCGGGGTCTCGACCCAGTTCGTGATCGCCGACGGCATGTTCTGGAGCGCCGTGGAACCCGACCTCGTCACCGCCGACGAGACCGCCAGACACGGCTATTCCAGCGCCAACGCCTATCTCGACAAGAGCGGCGGCAAATACGCCAAGGCGGTGGCCAATCCGTGGAACTATTCGTTCCTGTTCGTCATCGCCATGGCGATCGGCGGGCTGGCCAGCCGCATGACCGGCGGCCCGCGCGACGCCGGCGCCGACCTGATCGCGCCGAAGGCGTTCCGCGACCGCTTCGGCGACAGCAAGGCCAAACGCTACCTGATGGCCGGGCTCGGCGGCTTCATCGTGCTGTTCGGCGCGCGGCTCGCGGGGGGCTGCACCTCGGGGCACATGATGAGCGGCATCATGCAGACCTCGCTCTCGGGCTACCTGTTCGCCATCGGCGCCTTCGCCGCCGCCATTCCCACCGCCATCGCCGTCTACGGGCGCAACTGAGGAGGCCGTCATGGATCCGTTTCTCGCAATCGTTCTGGGCCTGCTGTTCGGCTTCGTGCTGCACCGCATCGGCGCTTCCAACCCGCAGCTGATCATCGACATGCTGCGCCTGCGCGACCTGCACCTGATGAAGGCGATCCTGCTGGGCATCGGCGTCGGATCGGCGCTGCTGTTCCTGGGGCTGGCCGCCGGGCTGGTCGATCCGGGGCATCTGTCGGTCAAGGCGTCGTATCCGGGCGTGGTGCTCGGCGGCGCGCTGCTGGGCGCAGGCTGGGCGCTGTCGGGGTTCTGCCCGGGCACCGGGGTGGTCGCCCTGGGCGACGGGCGGCGCGACGCCGTCGCTTTCGTCATCGGCGGCTTCGCCGGGGCCTTCGCCTACATGCTGGCCTATCCGGCGGTGAAGGCGACGGGGCTGCTGGACAAGATCGCCGGCGGCAAGGTGACGCTGGCGCAGACCGGCGAATACCAGGCGCTGATCCCCGGCGTGCCCGGCTGGGCGCTGGCGCTGGGCATCGCCGCGATCCTGATCGTGGTCGCCGCCATGCTGCCCGGCAAGCTGCCCCCGGCCGAGCCCGGCGCCGGCAAGACCCACGGCAAGGCTCACGCCCACTGACCGTCGGCGGGCGCCGCGGTCAAGGTGAATACGCCGCTTGCGGCCCCGACCGTCCCGGTCGGGGCCGTTTTGCGCCATGGCTGCGGCGCCCGCCCCCGCGACCGTCCCGCCCTGCGATGGAGGCGCCGCCCCGGCCCGTCCCGAAATCGCTGCGCGATTTCGCGGCGCGTTCCGCGCCGTGGCGGAGGCGGAGCCTCCGCAGGACGGGCGGCGACCGTCGCCGGCGCTCCGCCTCGCCCCTGACGCCGGCGCCGGCCGCAGGGCCCCGCGGCGCCTGATTGCAAAATCCCGGCAATGGGGTTAGGTCCGGGCGCATCGGTTGGAGGGAGCGTTTCATGACACGGATCGGCGGCGACATGACCAATGCGGCGATACTCGGGGCCAGCGGCTACACCGGCGCCGAACTGGTCCGTCTGCTGGTTTCGCACCCGAACCTGCGCATCGCCGCGCTCACCGCCGAGCGCAAGGCCGGCCTGCCCATGGGCGAGGTGTTCCCGCATCTGGCGCATCTGGACCTGCCGCGGCTCTCGCGCATCGACGAGGTGGATTTTTCCGGCATCGACCTGGCGTTCTGCGCCTTGCCTCACGCCACCACCCAGGCGGTGATCGCAGCCTTGCCCGATCACCTGCGCATCGTCGATCTTTCCGCCGATTTCCGCCTGCGCGACCCGGCGGACTATCAGAAATGGTATGGCGGCGCGCATCAGGCCCTTGAGCTGCAGAAACAGGCGGTCTACGGGCTGCCGGAATTCTACCGCGAAGACCTCGCGACCTGCCGCCTCGCCGCGGGCACCGGCTGCTACGTGGTCGCCGGCCTGCTGCCGCTGGTCCCGCTGCTCGCCGCCGGGGTCGTCGACACGGCCGACATCGTCATCGACGCCAAGACCGGCATCACCGGCGCGGGGCGCGCGCCGGGCGAACGCAAGCTGTTCTCCGAGGTCACCGAGGGCGTTGACGCCTACGCGATCGCCAGCCACCGTCACACCGCCGAATTCGATCAGGAACTGAGCCTTGCGGCCGGAAAGCCGGTCATCGTCAGCTTCACCCCGCATCTGCTGCCCATGAACCGGGGCATCCTCGCCACCATCTACGTGAAGGGCGCGGCGCAGGCGGTGCACGAAACCCTCGTCGCGCGCTACGCCGCCGAGCCTTTCGTGCATGTGCTGGACCTGAACGCGCCGCCGCCCCAGACCCGCCATGTGCGGGGCTCCAACCTGTGCCGCATCGGCGTCTGCGCCGACCGCCAGCCGGGGCGGACCATCATCGTCAGCGCCATCGACAATCTGGTGAAGGGCGCCTCGGGCCAGGCGGTGCAGGTGGCCAACATCATGCTCGGCCTGCCCGAGACCGCGGGGCTGGAGGCGGCCCCGATCTTCCCCTGACCGCCGCCCCGCCCCCCATGGCCGCGTCGCGATGAAACGCCTCCGCCCGCCTCTGCGCGTCCTCGCCGACGCCTACCGGCATTTCAACGCCGACGAGGGCTGGATGCTGTCGGGCTACATTGCCTTCGCGGCGCTGATGGCGCTGTTCCCGTTCCTGATCTTCGCCATGGCGCTGGCCTCGGCCACCATCGGCCCCGAGGAGATGCAGGCGCTGATCGACCTGCTGTTCGACCTCGCCCCGGAAAACATCGCCCAGGGCATCGAACCGGTGCTGCGCGAGGTGCTGGAGCAGGAGCGCGGCGGCGTGCTGACCGTGTCGGGGCTTGGCGCCATCTGGGCCGCCTCCAACGGCGTCGAGGCGTTCCGCGCCGCCTTCGACCGCGCCTATGCGGTGATGGTCCCGCGCGGCTTCGTGCTGCGTCGGCTGATCGGCATGGGCTTCGTGCTGCTGGGCGCCGCCACCTTCGGCCTGCTGGGCTTCGTGGTGGTGCTGGCGCCGCTGCTGCTGCGTCTGGTCGAGGAGGTCCTCGACTTCTCCGCGCCGTTCGGGCTCGGGGCCATTCGCTACGCCATCGGCCTTGGCGCCTTCGCCATCTTCCTGTGGCTGCTGCACCTGATCCTGCCCTCGCGCCCCACCTGGCGGCTGACGCTGTGGCCCGGGATCGCCGCCACCATGCTGCTGTGGATGCTGGGCGCGACGGCGTTTTCGGCCTATCTGTCCTATGCGCCGTCCTATTCCGTCACCTATGGGGCGCTGTCCGGCGTCATAGTGACGCTGCTGTTCTTCTATTTGAGCGGCGCGGTGATTATCTTCGGCGCGGAGCTCAACGCCGCCATCGAGCGCCACCGCATCGGCGCCGCCAGCCGCCGCGACGCCGCCTGGCTGTGACACTGCCGGCGCGCCGGCCAACGCGCCGGCCCCGGATCGGACCCCGGATCGGACTCGGACGAGGAAGCAAGAACATGAAAATCGCCAAGATGACCCGCAAGAAACGCCGCGTCATGCTGATCGGGATCGGGGCGTTCTTCCTCGTCACCGCGTCGCTGCTGGTGGGCGTGGGCATGCGCGACACCATCGTGTTCTTCTTCAGCCCCACCGAGATGATCGAAAAAGCCCCCGGCCCCGACCAGCGCCTGCGCGTCGGCGGGCTGGTCGAGGAGGGCTCGCTGATCCAGGGCGAGGACGGCGGCGTGCGCTTCACCGTCACCGACGGCAACGCCGTCATGGCGGTGTCCTTCGCCGGGGTGCTGCCCGACCTGTTCAGCGAGGGCCAGGGGGTGATCGCCGAGGGTCATGTGCGCGACGGGGTGTTCGTCGCCGACGACGTGCTGGCCAAGCATGACGAGACCTACATGCCGCGCGAGGTCGTCGACGCCCTCAAGGAACAGGGCTACTACAAGGGCGAAGACGCGGCGGAGCAGATCAATTGAGCCGCGCCTGCGACTGGGTCGACGCCTTCGCCGACGGGCCTTTCGGCGGCAATGGCTGCGTGGTGGTGCAGGACGCCGCCGATCTCGGCGTCGCCCGGCGCATGGCGCTGGTGCGCGAAACCAGCCTGTCCGAATGCGCCTTCATGGTCGGCTCGGACAAGGCGGATTTCGGGGTGCGCTACTACCTTGCGGATCGCGAGATCCCCATGGCCGGCCACCCCACCATCGCCGTCGTGGCGGCGCTGATCCATCGCGGCATGGTGGCGCCTGACGCGCGCTTCACGCTTGAAGTCGGCGCCGGGGTGATCGACATCGACATCGAACAGCGCGAAAACGCCCCGCCGCTGATCGCCATGACCCAGTTGGCCCCCACCTTCGGCAACGAACACGACCCGGGCGAGATCGCGGCGCTCTACGGGCTGGACCCCGGCGACATAGTGCGCCCGCCGCGCACCGTGTCCACCGGCACGCCGTTCTGCATCACCCTGCTGCGCGACAAGCAGGCGTTGCGCCGCGCGGCGTTCGACCCCGCCAAGCTGGCGGCGATGCGCGAACGCGACCCCGGAAAAATCGATTTCATGGAACCTTTCCTGGTGACGCTGGGCGGCGCGACCCCGGCGGGCGACACCTTCGCGCGCCTGCTGCTGGCGCCGCCGATGCCGCCCGAGGACCCCTTCACCGGCTCGGCCACCGGCTGTCTCGGGGCCTGGCTCTGGGCCGAGGGGCTGATCGAGACCCCCGGCTTCATCGCCGAGCAGGGCCACTGGATGGGCCGCCCCGGGCGCGCCGAGGTCGCCGCCATCGGCCCGCGCGACGCCATCGCCGGGGTGCGGGTGGCGGGGACCGGCGTGGTGCTGATGTCGGGCGATCTCTTGATCTAGGCGGCGTGATCCAGGCGGCGTGATCCGGGCGGCGTGATCCGGGCGGATCCGCCGCCCGGAAGCGGGCGGCAATCGTCAGGCGCCCCCGCCCGCGTCCCGGCGCGCGTCGCAAAATCCCCAAAGCATCGCCGCCAGCGCCCGGTCAAGGTCGCGGGCGAAATCCGGCAGCGCCTCGGCATGTCCCGCCCCGGCGGCGGCGCGCGCCACATGCGGCGCCGGGTTGGCCAGCGGCCACAGCCCGGCCACCAGCGCCATGATCATGTTGACGGCCAGCGGCCAGGCTGCGCGCGGGATCGCCGGGCAGGCCAGCGCCCCGGCCGCGGCCATGCGCCCCGCGGCCCCGAACATCTCGCCCTTCAGCACGATCAGCCGGGGTTCGGAGATGTTGTTCTCCAGCACCGTCGCCAGCACCGAGGCCAGCTTGCACAGGCGCGGGCGCGCCGCGAAACCCCGGGCGATCAGCGTCGCCAGCGGGCGCGGATCCTCCAGCGGCGCCCGCGCCGCCAGCGCCGTTTCGAACGCCGCGACCAGCGCCGTGATCTCCTCCGTCAGCAGCGTCGCCAGGATGTCCTCGCGGCTCTCGAAATAGCGGTAGATGCTGGATTTCGCCACCCCCGCCAGCAACGCGATCGCCGCGAGGCTGACCGCGTCCGGCCCCTGCGAATCCACCAGATCCCCCGCCGCGCGCAGCAGCGCAGCGCGCCGCATCGCCTTGCGTTCAGGCGATCGCGCCCGCTGAAATTCCTTTTCCGGCCGGGCGCAGGTCATGCCGCCGAACGGCTGATATTGCGGGGCGTTTCCATGGCGGTGAACGATAGGCGCGGCTCCGGGCCGGGGCAAGAAGATAAAAGACCGTCGTTCTCTTATTGACATGCCCGCCCCGCGCCCCACTATCAGAGCCCGAGAGTCGCCTGAATGCACCGGCCCGCCGCGGCGCCCGACCGAAAGGACCCCCATGAAACTCACCGTCAACGGCGAATCGCGCGACTTCGACGCCGAACCCGACATGCCGCTGCTTTGGGCGCTGCGCGACCTGCTCGGCGTCAAGGGGCCGAAATTCGGCTGCGGCATAGCCGCCTGCGGGGCCTGCACGGTGTGGATCGACGGCGAACCGGTGCGCGCCTGCGTCGAACCGGTCGGCGACGTGACCGGCGCGGTCACCACCATCGAGGGCCTTCCCGCCGCCATCGGCGCCGACGCCCTGCACCCGGTGCAACAGGCCTGGATCGCCGAACAGGTCCCCCAATGCGGCTATTGCCAGTCGGGGCAGATCATGGCCGCCGCCGCGCTGCTGCGCGACAACCCGGCGCCCAGCGACGACGACATCGATGCGGCGATGACCAATCTCTGCCGCTGCGGCGCCTATCCGCGGATCCGCGCCGCGATCCGCCGCGCCGCCGTCGACATGGCCCCGCCGCCGGATCCGCCGCCCGCCCCCCTGCAACCCCCCGCGCAATCCCCTGCGCAATCCCCTGCGCAATCCCCCGCGCACCCTCCCGTGCAGGAGGGCTGACCCATGGGAAAGATCACCCGCCGCGTGTTCATGGGTCTCGGGGTCGCCGCCGCCGGCGGACTGGCCGTCGGCTACTACTATGTCAGGAAACCCTACGCCAACCCGCTGGACTCCGCCCTCGCCCCCGGCGAGGCCACCCTCAACGCCTATGTGAAGATCGCCGAATCCGGCCAGATCACGGTGATCGCGCCGCGCGCCGAGATGGGGCAGGGGGTCTCGACGACCCTCGCCGCGCTGGTGGCCGAGGAACTGGATGTGGGACTCGACCAGATCATCGTTGAACACGGCCCCGCCAGCCCCGCCTATTACAACAGCGCCATGATGGCCGACGCGACCAATTTCGCCGCCTGGGATTCGTCATGGATGGCCGAGACGATGCGCGGCGCGGCCATGACCGGCGGGCGGCTGCTCGGCCTTCAGGTGACCGGCGGGTCATCCGCCACCATCGACGCCTTCGACAAGATGCGCGAGGCCGGCGCCGTGGCCCGGGCGCTGCTGATCGGCGCGGCGGCGCAGCGCTGGGACCTGTCCCCCGCCGGGCTGACCGCCGAACGGGGCGAGGTGATCGACCCCGCCTCCGGCCAGCGCCTCGCCTATGGCGATCTGGCGGTCGTGGCGGCGGGGCTGAACCCGCCGGCGCGGGTGAGGCTGCGCAACCCCGCCGACTGGCGCATCCTCGGCAAGCCGGCAATGCGCGTGGACATGCGCGCCAAGGTCACCGGGGCGCCGATCTACGGCATGGACGTGGATTTGCCGGACATGCTTTACGCAACCGTGCGCATGTCGCCGCGCTTCGGGGCCAAGGCGCGCAGGGTCGATGATTCGGCGGCGCTCGCCACCCCTGGCGTGCTGAAGGTCGTCAGACTGCAAACCCAGACCGGCAACGGCTTCGGGGTGATCGCGCGCAACACCTGGGCCGCCTTTCAGGGCGCCGCGGCGCTGGAGGTCGACTGGGCCGAGGCCGCCTATCCCAAAGACACAAGCGAACAATTTCAAGAACTTGACAGGGAATTGACGCGTGAGCAGGGCTTTGAGCTGGGCGGAAACGGCGACGCGCTCGCCGCCTTCGCCGCCGCCCCGCCCAGCGAAATGATCGAGGCCGAATACCGCGTCCCCTTCCTCGCCCATGCCTGCATGGAGCCCATGAACGCCACCGCCGAGCTGCGCGACGGCAAGCTCCGGCTCTGGGCCCCCAACCAGGCCCCGACGGTGCTGCAGAGGGTCTGCTCGGGGCTGGTGGGGCTCGATTCCGCGGATGTGGAGGTCAACACCACCTTCCTCGGCGGCGGCTTCGGGCGCCGCGCCGAGGTCGATTTCGCCATCTACGCCACCCTGCTGGCCCGCGAGACCGACGGCCGCCCTGTGAAGGTGGTCTGGACCCGCGAGGAGGACATGACCCATGACGCCTACCGCCCCGCCGCGCTGGGCCGGTTTCGCGCTCAGGCCCGCCCCGGCGAAGGCCCGGTGGCGCTGGAAATGCGCATCGCCGCGCCGCCGGTCATGGCCTCGGTCATGGGGCGCAGCTTTCCCTCGATCCCGGCCTCGGGGCCCGACAAGCCGATCCTCGACGGCAGTTTCAACCAGCCCTACGCCATCCCCCATCAGCGTTTCGAGGGCGTTCCCGTCGATCTCGGCATACCCGTGGGGTTCTGGCGCTCGGTGGGCAATTCCTACAACGGCTTCTTCCACGAATGCTTTCTGGACGAGATCGCCCTGGCCTCCGGCCTCGACCCGCTGGAGATGCGCCTGCGTCTGATGCAGGGCGATGATTTCGCCCCGGCCCGCAAGGCGGTGGAAAAGGTCGCGGAGATGTCGAACTGGGGCGCGACCGCCCCGGGCCGCGGCAAGGGCGTCGCCTTCACTCTCAGCTTCGGGGCCTGGGTGGCCGAGGTGGTGGAGGTCTCGACCTCCGATGCCGGGATCAGGGTCGAAAAGGTCTGGTGCGCGGCGGATCTGGGCCGGGTGCTCGACCCGGGCATCGTCAGCGCGCAGATGATGTCGGGCATCGTCTTCGGGCTCAGCTCGGCGATGATGCAGGAAACCACCTTCGCCGACGGCGAGGCCCAGGAAAGCAATTTCGACGGCTATGACGCCCTGCGCATGGCCCAGTGCCCGGACATCGAGGTGGCGCTGCTGGAAAACGCCCCCCGCATGGGCGGCGCCGGCGAACCGGGCACGCCGCCCTCGATCCCGGCGCTCGCCAACGCCATTTTCGCCGCCACCGGCCAGCGCCTGCGCGCGGCGCCCTTCGGCAAGATCGTGGACTTCATCTGAGCCGGACGCCCAGCCCGAGCGCGGTTTTCCCGCGCCGTTTCCCGCGCCGTTTCCCGTGGGCCGCGCGCGGTGGGCGCGGTGGGCGCGGTGGGCGCGGCCCGGCGCGCCCGGGCGGGGCGGCGAAGAAAAATCGCCGTTCGGCGCGACGGAACCGCCGCGCGACGACGTATCACGGGAAGGCGAATTGCAACGCGCCGCCGCTGCCCTATGATGCCCGGTCAAAGCAGGAGACCAGCCCATGACCGCCGAGCTCGGACATTTCGCCCTGATCCTCGCCCTTTTCGTCGCCGCCGCGCAGGCGGTTCTGCCGCTGATCGGCGCCCAGAAAGGCTGGGGCGACTGGATGCGGCTGGCCGTGCCCGCCGCCTTCGCGCAATTCGCGCTGGTGGCGCTGGCCTTCGCGGCGCTGACCTGGGCTTTCGTGACCTCGGATTTCTCGGTCAAGCTGGTGGCGGACAATTCGCATTCGCTGAAACCCATGCTCTACAAGGTCACCGGGGTCTGGGCCAATCACGAGGGCTCGCTGCTGTTCTGGGTGCTGATCCTGTCGATGTTCGGGGCCATGGTGGCCGGGTTCGGCGGCAACCTGCCCGCCGGGCTGAAGGCGCGGGTGCTGGCGGTGCAGGGCATGATCGGCGTGGGCTTCATCGCCTTCATGCTGTTCACCTCGAACCCGTTCCTGCGGCTGGAATTTCCGCCGCTCGACGGCGCGGGCATGAATGTGCTGCTGCAGGATCCCGGCCTCGCCTTCCACCCGCCGTTCCTGTATTTCGGCTATGTGGGGCTGTCGGTCTCCTACGCCTTCGCCATCGCCGCGCTGATCGAGGGCCGGGTCGACGCCGCCTGGGCGCGCTGGGTGCGGCCCTGGGCGCTGGGCGCGTGGATCTCGCTGACGCTGGGCATCGCGCTGGGGTCCTACTGGGCCTATTACGAACTCGGCTGGGGCGGCTGGTGGTTCTGGGATCCGGTTGAAAACGCCTCCTTCATGCCCTGGCTGGCGGCCGGCGCGCTGCTGCATTCGGCGATCGTGGTGGAAAAGCGCGACACCCTGAAAAGCTGGACCATCCTGCTGGCCATCGTGGCGTTCTCGCTGAGCCTCATGGGCACCTTCATCGTGCGCTCGGGGGTGCTGACCTCCGTGCACGCCTTCGCCTCTGACCCGACGCGCGGGGTGTTCATCCTCGGCATGATGACGCTGGCCATCGGCGGCGCGCTGGCGCTGTTCGCCTGGCGGGCCCCGAAGATGCGCGCCGGCGGGGTGTTCGCGGTGGTCAGCCGCGAAAGCGCGCTGGTGCTCAACAACCTGCTGCTGTCGGTGGCTTGCGCGGTGGTGCTGCTGGGCACGCTGATGCCGCTGATCCGCGAATACTGGGACGGCGCGAAGATCTCGGTCGGGGCGCCGTTCTTCGACCTCGCCTTCACCCCCTTCATGGTGGCGCTGGCCGTGGTGCTGCCGCTGGGCGCGGCGCTGCCCTGGAAACGCGGCAAGCTGGGCAAGGCGGCGCGGGCGCTGATCCCGACGCTGATCCTGGCGCTGTCGCTGGGGGCGCTGGCCTTCGCGCTGCAGACCGGGCGCAGCGCGCTGGCCCCGATCGCCGTGGCGCTGGGCGCCTGGCTGGTGCTGAGCGCAATCCTCGAACTCGCCGGCCGCGCCAAGGCCGGGCGGGCGCCGCTGGCCGAGACCCTGCGCCGCCTCGGGTCGCTGCCGCGCGCCGACTGGGGCAAGGCCTTCGCCCATGCCGGGTTGGGGCTGGCGATCTTCGGCATCGGCGCGGTGTCGTCCTGGGAGGTCGAGGACATCCGCACCGCCCGCCCGGGCGACAGCTATGCGCTGGGCGGCTACGAGGTGCAGTTCGCCGGCGTGCGCGAAACCAAGGGCCCGAACTACACCGCCGAAGTCGGCGATTTCACCATCCTGCGGGACGGCGCCGTGGTCGCGCGGCTGTTCCCGGAAAAGCGATTCTTTCCGGTGCAGCGCATGCCCTCGACCGAGGCGGGCATCGACGCCGGCCTGACCCGCGATCTCTACGTGGTGCTCGGCGACCGACAGGACAGCGGCGGCTGGGCGGTGCGCGCCTATGTGAAGCCCTTCGTGATCTGGATCTGGATCGGGGCGCTGGTGATGGCGCTGGGCGGGTTGGTGAGCCTGTCGGACCGGCGCTACCGCGTCGGCGCCGCCAAGCGGCGCAAATCCGCCGCCCCGGCCGCGCCGGTGGCCGCGGAATGACCGGCGTGCGGGGGCTGATCGCCGCGCTGCTGCTGGCGCTCGCCGCCGGTCCGGCATGGGCGGTGCAGCCGGACGAGATCCTCGACGACCCGGCGCTGGAGACCCGGGCGCGGGCGATCTCCAAGGAACTGCGCTGCCTGGTCTGCCGCAACGAGAACATCGACGATTCCAACGCCGGGCTGGCGCGCGATTTGCGCCTGCTGGTGCGCGAGCGCCTGGTGGCCGGCGACAGCGACGAGGCGACCATCGGCTATATCGTCGATCGCTATGGCGAATTCGTGCTGCTGCGCCCGGTGTTCAGCCTCGGCAACGCGGCGCTGTGGCTTGGCGGGCCGCTGCTGCTGATCCTGGGCGGGCTGGCGAGCTGGCGTTTCGTGGCCGCCAGCCGCCCGGGCGCCGCCGCGCCGGCGGGCGCGGGCGGCGATGGCGACGGGGGCGGCGGCGTTGTCGATGGGGGCGGCGGGGCGCGCGGGGCCGCAGCCAGGGGCGGCCTCAGCGCCGCCGAGCAGGCGCGGCTCGACGTCTTGCTCCGGGACTGATCGCCGCGTAGCGTCGCGCCACCCTGCCAAACGAAGGATCGGCGATGCGCTACGACACCATCCGCTACGAGCTTGACAGCGACGTGGCCACCATCACCCTGGCCCGCCCCGACAGCCTCAACGCCCTGAACGCGCAGATGCGCGCCGATCTGACCCACGCGCTGCTGCGCGCGCCCGAGGAGGCGCGGGCGCTGCTGCTCACCGGCATGGGGCGCGGGTTTTGCGCCGGGCAGGATCTGGGCGACGCGGCGAATGTGCGCGACCTGGATCTGGGCCGCACGCTGCGCGAGGAATACGCGCCGCTGCTGCGCGCGCTCACCGAATGTCCGATCCCCACCATCGCCGCGGTGAACGGCGCGGCGGCGGGGGCGGGGGCGAGCCTGGCGCTGGCCGCCGATATCTGCATCGCCGCTGAAAGCGCCAGCTTCATGATGGCCTTCGCGCGCATCGGGCTGATCCCCGACGCGGGGGGCAGTTTCCACTTGCCGCGCCTTGCCGGTCAGGCCCGGGCCATGGGCATGGCGCTGCTGGCCGAGCCGGTCCCGGCCGCGCAGGCCGCCGAATGGGGGATGATCTGGGCGGCGCTGCCCGATGACGATCTGCTGCCCCGCGCCCGCGCCCGCGCCGAGGCGCTGGCCGCCGGGCCGACGCTTGCCCTGCGGCTGGCCAAGCAGGCGATCCGGGCTTCGCTGTCCAATGATTTCGAGACCCAGCTGGAGCTTGAGGCGCATTTGCAGACCGAGGCCGGGGCGTCGCGCGATTTTCTCGAAGGCGTGATGGCGTTCTTGGAAAAGCGCCCGGCGAATTTCGAAGGCCGCTAGGGTCGCGAGGCCGCCAATGGCGGATCGGGATCCGCCCTACGCAGGGTTTCGACATTGGCGCGCAGCCGGCGCGCGCGGCGGCGGGGGGCATTGACTTGACGCGCCAGCCGGCGAAGCTCTGCCGATGATCGACAATCCCAAGCCGTTTCTCGACCGCCTGACCCGCGCCCCGATCGCCTACGCCCCCGCGCGGGGCGCCGAGGCCTGGGCGGGGCTCGACCTCGACCCCGCGGCGCGGGATCTGATCGAGGGGACGGCCGGGTCTTCGCCCTATCTGGCCGGGCTGATGCGCGCCGAGGGCGACTGGCTGCGCACCGCGCTGGGCGAGGCCCCCGAGGCGGCGCTGGCGCGGATCCTCGACGAGGTGCGCGCCATGCCCGGCAGCGTCGAGAGCTTCGGGCGCGCGCCGCTGCTGCGCCGGGCCAAGCGGCGTGCGGCGCTGCTGGTCGGGCTGGCGGATCTGGGCGGGGTCTGGGGGCTGGAGGCGGTGACCGGGGCGCTGTCCGACCTCGCCGACGCCGCCGTCGACGCCAGCCTGCGCGCGCTGGTCGGCGACGCCGCCGCGCGCGGGCGGCTGCCGGGGCCCGACGAGGACCCGGACGGCAATGCCGGGATCGCCTGTCTCGCCATGGGCAAGGGCGGCGCGCGGGAGTTGAACTATTCCTCGGACATCGACCTGATCTTCCTGTTCGACGAGACCCGCTACCCGCAAGACGACGACATGGAGATCCGCGCCCGGCTGATAAAGATCTGCCAGGGCGCGTCGCGGCTGCTGAGTCAGGCGACCGGCGACGGCTATGTGTTCCGCGTCGATCTGCGCCTGCGCCCGGACCCGTCGGTGACCCCGGTCTGCGTCGCCATGGGCATGGCCGAGCAGTATTACGAAAGCATGGGTCGCACCTGGGAGCGCGCCGCCTTCATCAAGGCCCGCGCCGCCGCCGGGGACATCGCCGCGGGCGAGGCGTTTCTGGAGCGCCTGACCCCGTTCATCTGGCGCAAGCATCTGGATTACGCCGCCATCGGCGACGCCCAGGACATCCGCGAGCGCATCCGCGCCCATCGCGGGCTTGGGGGACCGATCGCCGCGCCCGGGCACAACATCAAGCTGGGGCGCGGCGGCATTCGCGAGATCGAGTTCTTCGTGCAGACCCGGCAGCTGATCTGCGGCGGGCGCGACCCGGGCCTGCGCCAGCGCGCCACGCGCGCGGCGCTGGCGGCGCTGGCCGACGCGGGCTGGGCGGCGCGCGAGACGGCGGCGACGCTCGACGCCGCCTATGTCGCGCATCGCGCGCTGGAACACCGGCTGCAGATGGTCGAGGACGCCCAGACCCATGCCATGCCCACCGCCCAGGACGCCCGCGACCGGGTTGCGGCGCTCAGCGGCTGGCGCGACCGGGCCGCCTTCGAGGCCGACATCGTGGCCCGCCTGGTCACGGTCAGTCGTCTTGCCGAAGCGTTCTTCGCGCCCGGCGCCGCGACCGCGCCGGCGGCGCAAAGCGCCGACGATCTGGCCGCGCGCGGCTTCGCCCGGCCCGAGACCGCCGCCGCGATCATCCGCCGCTGGCGCGAGGGCGAGATCCCGGCGACGCGCTCGCCGCGCGCCCGCGCCATCGCCCGGCGGCTGGAGCCGCTGATCCTCGACAGCCTCGCCGCCGCCGCCGACACCGACGAGGCGCTGCTGCATTTTGACCGCTTCCTGTCGGGCCTGCCCTCGGGGGTGCAGATCCTGTCGCTGTTCGAGGCCAACCCGGCGCTGCTTGGTCTGATCGCCGAGATCTGCGCCGCCGCGCCGCGGCTGGCGGAGTATCTGAGCCGCAATTCGCGGGTGCTGGACGCGCTGCTGGATCGCGAATTCTTCGAGCCCATGCCCGAGGCGCCGGCGCTGGCGGCGGAGCTTTCGGCGCGGCTCGCCCATGAGGATGATTACGAACGCAAGCTCGACGCGGCGCGGCGCTGGCAGAAGGAATCGGCGTTTCGCGTCGGCGTGCAGGTGCTGCGCGGGCTGGCCGGCGCGCGCGAGGCCGGGCGCGGGTTCTCGGCCATCGCCGAGGCCAGCCTTTGCGCGCTGTTCCCGGTGGTGGAGGCGGAATTCGCGCGGCGCCACGGCCCGGCGCCGGGGCGCGGGGCGACGGTGCTTGCCATGGGCAAGCTCGGCAGCCGGGAGATGACCGCGACCTCGGACCTGGATCTGATCCTGCTCTATGACGCGCAGGGGCGGGAGACCTCGGAAGGCCGGCGTCCGCTGGCCACGCCGAATTATTTCGCCCGCTTCGCCCAGATGCTGGTGAGCGCCATGACCGCCAAGACCGCGGAAGGCGCGCTCTACGAGATCGACATGCGGCTGCGGCCTTCCGGGCGCCAGGGCACGGTGGCCACGGCCTTGCAGAGCTTTCGCGACTATCAGGCCGAGAAAGCCTGGACCTGGGAGCATCTGGCCCTGACCCGCGCCCGCGCGCTGGCCGGGCGGGCGGATCTGCGCGCCGACGCCGACGCGGCGGCGGCGGAGGCGCTGGCCCGGCCCCGCGACGCCGCCGCCGTGACGGGCGACGTGGCGCAGATGCGTGCGCGGCTGGCGGCGGCGCATGCCGGGGCGCGCCGCGACCCCTGGGCGCTGAAGCAGGCCGAGGGCGGGCTGATGGATATCGAATTCATCGCCCAGACCGGCGCGCTGCTGGCCGGGCGGCGGCTGCTGGAAAGCCCGGGCGCGTCGCTGACGGCGTTGGCGGAAAGCGGGTTCCTGACCGGCGCCGAGGCGCGGACGCTGGCCGATGCGCATGCGCTGATCGCGACGGTGCAGCAGGTGCTGCGCATCGCGCTCGACGGGCCGCTGGACCCGCGCGAGGTCGGCGCCGGGCTCAGCGCCGCGCTGCTGCGCGCCACGGATCGCGAGGATTTCGCGGCGCTGGAGGCGGCGCTTGTCGAGGCGCAGGCCGGGGCGGCGGCGATCTCGGCGCGGATTTTCGGTTGATTGCCGGCGGCGGCGGGCATTTTCACGGGCTGGCGGGCCCCGTCGGGCCGGGGCGGGGCGCGACCGGGGGCGACCGGGGGGCGATCGGGCCGGGGCCGGGGCGGCCAGAACGGGATGGCCAGAACGGGGCGGGATCGGCCCCATGGCGTCGCAATCCTGTGTTCATCGGCAACTATTTTGCATCGCAGCAAAGAAAACCCTTGCAATCACAAGCGATCCGCTCCACTTCAGCCGGGTGGCGACGCCCGGAGCGATCCGGGCCGCGCGGCGCAGATCCAGGATCCGGCCTGACCGACAGTCAAGCCCGACCCGCGACAGGACTGCCCCGCCCGCCCGGTTCCTTACCTCCGACATCAGGCGGGCGGGGACGCCCTCATTCCGCGCCAACCGGCGTGGACGCGACGGCGCGATGCGCGCGGGGTTTTCCCGCGAGCTACTCGTCGCGTTTTTCGTTTGCCGCCGCCAGAGCGCCTGGCCCCGGCGCACACCGCGCGGCATCCGCGCGGCGAAGGATACGCATTGACTGACACCATCGATTTCACCGGCTTCGGCCTGTCCGACCACCTTGTCGCCAGCCTGACCAAGGCCGGTTTCACCACCCCCACCCCGATCCAGGCCCAGGCCATCGGCCCGCAGATTGAAGGCCGCGACATCCTCGGCGTCGCCCAGACCGGCACCGGCAAGACCGCCGCTTTCGGCCTGCCGATCCTCAACCGCCTGCTGGCCCTGCGCGGCCGTCCCGCCCCGAAGACCTGCCGGGCGCTGATCCTCGCGCCGACCCGCGAACTGGCGGTGCAGATCCAGGAAAGCCTGCGCGGATTCGCCGGCGGCGCCCGGGTTTCGATCGCGCTGGTGCTCGGGGGCGTGTCGCGCTCGGCCCAGATCCGCCAGTTGTCGCGCGGCGTCGACATCGTCGTCGCCACGCCGGGGCGGCTCACCGATCTGCTTGGCGAACGGCATCTGCGACTTGACGAGACCGTCAACGTGGTGCTTGACGAGGCCGACCGCATGCTCGACATGGGCTTCATCCGCGACGTGCGCCGCATCGTCGATCAGCTGCACCCGCGCCGCCAGTCGGCGCTGTTTTCGGCCACGATGGAATCCGAGGTCGCCAAGCTGGCGGAAAGCCTGCTCAACGACCCGGTGCGAGTGTCGGTCAAGACCGAGCACAAGACCGTCGACGCCATCGCCCAGCAGGTGGAAATCCTGCCCAAGGGCCAGAAGCGCGGCCGTCTCGCCGAGCTGCTCGGCGATCCGGCGTTCAAGCGGGTGATCGTGTTCGCCCGCACCAAGCGCGGCGCCGACCGGGTGGCCGAAAACCTGATCACGGACGGGTTCAAGGCCGACGCGATCCACGGCAACAAGTCCCAGAACGCCCGTCAGCGCGCGCTGAACGGCTTTCGCAACGGCCGGGTCAACGTGCTTGTGGCCACCGACATCGCGGCGCGCGGCATCGACGTGCCGGGCATCACCCATGTGATCAACCACGACCTGCCCGACGAGCCGGAAAGCTATGTGCACCGCATCGGGCGCACCGGGCGCAACGGCGCGACCGGGGTGGCGATCACGCTGTGCGACCCGGATGAGCGCGACAAGCTGCGCGCGGTGGAACGCCTCACGCGGCTGCAGCTCGACCCCGACGGCGACGCGCCGCTGCCGCGCAAGACCGGCAAGCCGCGCCGGCGTCGCGGCGGTCCCAACGGCAACGGCGGCAATGGCGGGGCGGCCAACGCCAATGGCCAGAACCATCGTCAGGGCGGCCCCGGCAAGCCCGCCGTCCATGGCGGCGGCCGCAAGCCCGGCGGCGCCGGCGCGGCGCCCGGTCGGCG